>CAYJPB010000016.1:8853-17458 GCA_964371955.1 uncultured Desulfovibrionaceae bacterium
CTTCAAAAAACTACATATCCAGTTGAGCGAGCAAATCATCGACAGCAGCTTGCGACTCGCCCCCCCCCGGTCCTTTAAGCTTTTCTTCTTTCATGCTTACAACGAAATTGGGGTCAGCAATAGAATCTTCTACAGCGTGCAATTGCCTTGTTATTTTTTTGAGTTTTTGCCCCGTTAAATCTTGGAAAGAAAGCAAGGAAAGAATGTCAAGCAAATCCTTTCCCAATTCTTCGTCAAATTTTTTGATGGTTTCGGCATTTGCGAGCGTAAGTTCCATGCTTTGATGAATTTCATCACGCACTTCTTGCCTGTTGAGATGCTTTTCAACATAGTCAATCAGTGAAAAAGCAACTTCCTCAACTTGCGATAAGACTGTATGTAGGTCTTTATACGCTTCTTCCATTACCTCAGTAAGTGACTTAGTTACAATGTTTTCTTGATTTTCTAATGACATCGTTTCCACCTTTAATTTGTATACATATGTTTGATGGCAGCGGTTGTGCCAAGAATAATAATATGATCTTCTACCTCAATAACCGTGTTTCCTTGCGGAATAATTACTTCTTCATTTCTTACAATGCTTAATATAATCAAGCCCTTGGGGAGTTTTAAATCTTTTATTGCCCCTCCAAGGAAAAGGGAGGTTTGCGAAGGGTCGATTTCGACTATTTCCGCTTCATTAGAGCCTATACTGGCCGATGCAAACACTTTGCCCTCTCTAATATAATTAACGAATGAATTGACAGCGGCAACCCTTGGGTTCACACTATGGTCAATTCCAATATTTGATAACAGCGATATATAGCTGGATTTATTGACTCTTGCAACAGTATCTCTCACACCCAAATTTTTTGCAAGCAAGCATGTAAGGATATTTGTTTCTTCATCTTCGGTAACGGCAACAAAAACATCCATTTTGCCAACGCTTTCAGCGCTGAGCAAATCTTTTTCTCTTGCATCACCGTGCAAAACAAGAGATTTTAGCTCTGAAGCAAGATATTTTGCTCGCTTTCTGTCTTGATCGATAAGCTTTACGTGCACATTTTTCTTCTCAAAAAGTTGCGCCAGAGACAAACCGATATTTCCGCCCCCGACAATGCATGCAGACTTGAAAAAGGCATTTCCCTTGTTTAGAGACTTCAACAACTTTTCTTGCATACAGCTTTTGTAGACAAAATAAACTATATCACCCTCTTCAAAAACATCCTCACCGG
The DNA here is from genome assembly GCA_964371955.1 of uncultured Desulfovibrionaceae bacterium. Lineage (GTDB taxonomy): Bacteria > Desulfobacterota > Desulfovibrionia > Desulfovibrionales > Desulfovibrionaceae > CAYJAZ01. Next base: position 10,068 of record CAYJPB010000016.1, read on the forward strand.
TTGGAATAAAAAGCGTTCCCTCACGACGGATAGCCGCCACCAGAATTTCATCACATTCGACAATCGTGCGGAAAGAACGTAACGCTTCTCCGATAATTGCACAATTTTCAATTTTATAGCAAACCATGCACACTTGCCCTTGAGCAAATTCTGCATAGTCGAGTGATTGCGGTAAAGAAAGCAATCTGTCAATCATGCGCACCACTGCTTCTTCAGGATTTACAATTAAATGTATTCCAATATCTTTCTCTTCAAGTTTGTGCAAATGTTCTAAATATTCTGTTCCGCGCACGCGAGCCAAGCGTGTAATTTGTGGATTGAGCACAGCCGCATAGATGGAAACAAGAGTATTTGTTTCATCATCATCGGTAGCGGCAATGCATACATCCATATTTTTTATGCCTGCCTGTTCAAGAATAGTCGGCTTTGCACCCGTGCCCACAATAGTTTGCACGTCAAGAGAATTTTGAATACTTTCAAGACGTTGTGGATTTATGTCGATAATTGTCACGACATAATTCTCTCGTGTAAGTCTTTTTGCAATTTGAAAGCCCACCTCACCTGCACCGACGATAAGCACTTTTTCAAATTTCAGTTTATGGATGTCCTTTTTCCTTTTGAAGCCAAACATTAGAACTCCAAGTTCCCCGGAGTACGTGGGAATGCAATAACATCGCGTATGTTGCTTATTCCTGTCAAGAGCATAAGCATGCGCTCAAAGCCCATGCCAAAACCGGAATGTGGTGCCGAACCGAAGCGACGTAAATCAAGATACCACCAATAATCTTTTGGATCTTGCCCAAGTTCGACAATGCGTTTTTCAAGTATGTCAAGCCTTTCTTCACGCTGAGAACCGCCAATCAATTCGCCGATACGTGGAACAAGTAAATCCATCGCCGCAACGGTTTGATTATCGTCGTTCATGCGCATATAGAACGCTTTGATATCTTTGGGGTAATTATATACAGTAGCCGGGCCTTTAAAATATTCTTCAGTGAGAAATCTTTCGTGCTCGGTCTGTAAATCTTGTCCTTTTATAACAGGAAATTCAAATTCCTTACCGGATTTTTGTAAAACATCAATTGCATCATTGTATTGAATACGATGAAACGCACCGGACTGTAAGCTTTTCAGACTGTCGAGCAAGCCCTTTGAAACAAAATTATCAAATAATGTAATATCTTCAATACAATGATTTAATGTATAGTCCACAACAGAGCGAGTAAGATCTTCGGCAAGTTTCATATTGTCGTCAAGATCGGCAAAAGCAATTTCGGGCTCAATCATCCAAAATTCAGCGACGTGGCGAGGAGTATTAGAGTTTTCTGCCCTGAAAGTCGGCCCGAAAGTATACACCTTTCCAAGTGAAAGCGCCATAACTTCCGCCTCGAGCTGTCCTGAAACTGTGAGGTAGGCTTTTTTTCCGAAGAAATCTTCGCCAAAATCTTTTGTATCAGCATTTTGCGGCAATGTTGTCACCCTAAACATTTCGCCTGCGCCCTCGCAATCAGCTCCTGTAAGAATGGGCGTGTGCACATAATAAAAACCCTGATTCTTGAAAAATTCGTGCACGGCATGCGCAGCAGCAGAACGTATTCTGAAAGCGGCGCCGTATTTATTTGAACGTGGGCGCAAATGTGCTATTGTGCGTAAATATTCATCTGTATGGCGTTTTTTCTGGATTGGGAACGTGTCGGGGTCGGCAAGTCCAAACACTTCCATTTCAAGCGCCTTTACTTCCCATTTCTGCCCCTTACCCGGTGATTCGATAAGATTGCCCTTAATCTGCACCGCAGCACCTGTGTTAATAACTACACCCTCTTTCGTGAGAGCTTCATAAGCCTTTGTGCCCTCATCAAGAATACATTGGATATTTGTAAGACATGAACCGTCGTTTATTTCCAGAAAGCTAAAAGCCTTGGAATCTCTTCTTGTGCGTATCCAGCCGCAAAGTGTAATATTTTCAAGCGGTTTTTCTGAACTAAGCAATTGTTGTATACTTTCACGTTGCATAACATTCCCTCTAAACTACTTTTATTTTTCACGTATCTTGTGCCTCTTTTTCTAAAAAGTCAAGCTTCAATATAGTAGCTTTCAGGACAAAAGTATCAAATTTGATGGCATTTCGAGAGAGGGGGAAAACAGCGCTTGAAACTTGGTTTTCCCCCTCTCGCGAGCTCTCACCCCGTCAGGAGAGTCCTGTTCCACGGAACTTTTTAAAAGAGAAGTAAGAATACTTTTATCACATAGAAATAACTCAATAAACTAATGTAGAAAGAGCAGTCACTAAAATGCAACTGCAACTTTATCTAAAAAGAGCAGTCACTAAATGCGACTGCTCATGATATTGTTGTTAAGTATTTATGATTATAGTGCGGTAGTATCGCTTTCGCCTGTGCGAATTCTATACGCCTTTGCAACATCGTAAACGAAGATTTTTCCATCGCCCACTTCGCCTGTTAGCGCATTTTTCATAATTGTTTCGATACCGACCTCAAGCTTTTCAGCCGGCAAAACGACTTCAATCTTCACTTTATCGACGAATTGTGTGGTCAAGGTATTTGCACGATACACCTCTTTATTTCCGTGTTGGCGTCCATAGCCTTGAACATTGGTGCAGGTGAGTCCGTGGATATCGTTGGCGACTAGCGCGTCAATAACATATTGTAATTGGCAAACCCTGATAATTGCTTCAATTTTTTTCATATTTCTGTTCCTTTTATGTATTGATGATTATATTTTGTATGCTTTTTCATTGTGTTCGCTCAAGTCAAGCCCGATAACTTCTGATTTTTCATCTATACGTATTGGCGTAATTTTGTCAACAATACAGAGGATAATTTGAGTCATGATGTACACGAAAATCCATGTAGCGAAGATAGAAACAACTTGTACCCATAATTGATGTGCGTTGCCTGAAAGTAAACCGCTGATTCCATTGACTTCTGCACTGGCAAATATACCTGTCGCAAATGCACCCCATGTTCCGCCGATACCGTGGATACCTACTACGTCGAGAGCGTCATCAAATTTGAATTTTTCTTTCACAAAAATACCAAGGTAACATACAAATCCGCCGATTAATCCTATGATGATTGATGATGAGATAGGCACAAAACCTGCGGCAGGAGTGATAGCAACAAGCCCTGCCAATGCACCTGAAGCTGCACCGAGAGTTGTCGGCTTGCCTGTGCGCCACCATTCAAACACAATCCAGCCCACAACACCGGCAGCGGCAGCAAGTTGTGTGGTTACAAAAGCGTGAACAGCCAATTCGTTCGCGGCAAGTGCAGAGCCGGCGTTGAAGCCAAACCAACCAAACCACAATAAGCCGGCACCCAATAGAGTGAGAGGAAGGTTGTGAGGAGTTGCAGGATCGATTGTTTTCTTGCGGAACCCAAGCTTTTGAGCGATAGCTAAAGCACCTGCGGCAGAAGCCATGTGCACAACAGCACCGCCTGCAAAATCAACAGCGCCTAGCTCAAACAACCAGCCGCCGCCCCATACCCAGTGCGCCATAGGAACATACACTAAGAAAAGCCATAATACTGAAATCAAAACCATTGCAGAAAAACGTATTCTCTCTGCATAAGCTCCTGAAATAAGAGCAATTGTCAGTACTGCAAACATGCATTGGAACACCATAAAAAGTAGATGAGGAATGTTAGAAACAGGTCCGCTCTCGATACCTACATTATTGAGCATTGAAAACGAAAAATCGCCTATAAGCCCGAAATGATCGGGACCAAAAGCAAGCGAATAACCGCAAATTGCCCATAGTACAGGAATAATACCCATCAAGATATATGAATGCATTGTTGTCGAAAGTATATTTTTAGCACGAACCAAACCACCGTAGAATAGTGCCAAAGCCGGTGTCATCACCATTACCATCGCCGCACAGATAAGCATAAATCCAATGTCTGCATAATTCATAAAAAACCTTCCTTTAAATAAATGAAATTCACTTACTCTAAAGCAAAGTTCGTGCCAAAACATTTTTATTCAACATTTCAACTGGTTATACAAGCACTCCATCTATAAAAAATAAATAATTCTACATTTTTGTATAATTATAATATTTCTTTCAAAATTGAAATAAACATTTTCCACTCAACTCATAATAAATAATCTCTAAACAAGCTTGATTAGCGCAAAAACCATAGAACCTACAAAAATGTAGATTTTATGGTTTTCTGTGCGCATATATACAAATGTGTAAAATATATATTTTAGTCCGCGTTTCCACCTGCCATTCGCGCAAGATATTCATTGCCGAGTGTATGTACATGGTTATCGATGTCATCAAAGAGATTGTAATGGTCTTGCTCTTCGACAAGCACTTTTTCAAAAAGACTTTTACTTACATGATCTTTACATTTTGCACAAATATCTATAAATTCGTTATATTTTTCTATAGTTGTTGCTTCTAGTGCTCTATTATAGGCAAAAATATCTTTGAGATCTTGATTTTTTTGCACGGGAACATCTAAATCACTTGATGGAGTTCCACCTAGCTCTTTAATTCTTTCCGCAAACATTTCTGCGTGCTTCATTTCGTCTATTGAAGTTTGCTTGACTTGTGAGGCAAGTGCACCATAATCTAAATCATCAATATCATAGTGGTGTATCATATATTGATGGATTGAGGTGAGCTCCATGCGTCTTGCCATATTAAGTACGGCAATAACCTCTATTACGTTTTTGGGTAAATTTTGTTCTGACATAGTTGACTCCTAGTAAAATATTAATTTTTTTTAAAATACAGAATTTATTTTTCTATTGTCCAGTATTTTTTTTATAATTGTGTGATTATATTTGAAAATTATATTTTTCAGAAGAGAGAATTTTTCTATAAGTGTGTAAATATGCATAGAAAAATATAAAATTTTTCTTGACGAATACACAGTTAAATGGCATTATATATTCAACAGTCGCAATTATTTGTGTGAATTGCGATGGCTTTGTTCAAGGCGTTGCTTTGACAAAAGTAAATTTTTTAAGGAGAACACATGAAACGTTTAGCTATTATTCCTGCACTCTTGTTTGCGTTCCTTTGCGTCATGCCTTTTTCTGCAAATGCTGAAAATGTTTTACGAATCGGTATCGTATCAGACCCTGAATCAATGGATCCAATGATGCAGCTTTCAGGTCCTATGCTTTCTTACTCTCACTGGGCTTTCGATCCGCTCGTTCGTTGGGATAAAGAAATGAATTTAGAACCACGTCTTGCAACAAGCTGGGAACAAATCGACCCTAACACTATGCGCTTTTACTTGCGTGAAGGTGTAACTTTCCATTCAGGAAATCCTTTCACTTCAAAAGACGTTGTGTGGACAATGAACAGATTGAAAGAATCAGTTGATTTCCGTGGTCTTTTCGACATTTTCACCGCTGTTGCAGTTGATGATTACACAGTTGATATCATCACCGAAACACCTTACAGCCTTGTATTGAATCTTGCTACATACATTTTCCCAATGGATAGCGAATTCTATTCAGGTGTTGACGAAAACGGCCAACCAAAAGACGCTATCTCTAAAACAGACTATACCTTTGCTAACGAAAATGCATCAGGTACCGGTCCTTTCAGAGTTATCAGCCGCGAAGCCGGTGTTAAAATGATTCTTGAAAGAAACGAAAACTATTGGGGACCAATGGGTAACGTTGATGTTGTAAACCTTGAAGTTATTGCAGAAGACTCTACTCGTGTAGCAGGTATTTTGGCTGGTAACGTTGATTTTATGACTCCTGTTCCTGTTCAAGATTACGAACAATTGGATAACCATGAAGATGTAAACCTCATCACACAACCTTCAACTCGTGTTATTACCTTACAAATGAACGGTGAAAGAAACCCTGCTTTGGCGAACCCACTTGTTCGTGAAGCAATTGTAAGAGCTACAGATAACATAGGTATTGCTGAAGTTGTTATGCGCGGATCAACTATTGCCGTACATCAACAAGCTCCAGAAGGCATGCAAGGTTACAACCCTGAACTCGGAAGCCGTTACGACTTCGATGCAGCTGTTGCCGCATTAGCAGAAGCCGGCTATGCCGACGGTCTTGAACTTTCAATGATTGCTCCTAACGATCGTTATGTTAACGATGAAAGAATTGCTCAAGCATTCGTTCCTATGATGGCAAGACTCGGCATCACCGTGAACTTGCGTACATTCCCTAAAAATGACTACTGGAACCAATTCGACGCACAAGTTGCCGATATCCAAATGGTTGGTTGGCATCCTGATACAGAAGATACCGTAAACTACGGCGAATATCTTCTTATGTGTCCAAATGTTGAAACAGGCAAGGGACAATACAATTCAGGTAACTGGTGTAACGAAGAATACGATGCACTTATGGTAGCTGCAAATGCTGAAACCGATCAAGCTGCTCGTGAAGAAATGCTTCTTCGTGCTGAGCAAATCGCTTATGACGACTACGCTTTCATTCCTCTTCACCTCGAACCGCTTTCATGGGCTGCTCGTAACACACTTACAAACCCAGAAGCTATTGTAAACGGAATGGACTTCCTTTACCTTGGTGACGCTGTAATGCAATAAGCATTGATATTACAGATTTAGTTTTTATTGTATGGGGCATAAATTTAGGTTTGTGCCCTATTCTTTTTAATAAGAATTTGAGTATTGACACTTAAAAAATTATAGCAACTCCCAAAATTTGAGAATTGCTATAATTCAAACTGTTTTTATGTTATAATGATTTAGCTGAGGGTAGCTTTCAGCTTGAGAACATTTGCATGAATTTTTGCAATTATTTCTTTGAAGGTTGTATCATCTGCACCACTTGGGTCGTCTAAACCCCAATCTTCCGCGTATTGAAAACTCACACTTGGGCAAGCCACATTGCACCCCATGAATATGACTACATCAGGCTGTTCAATTTCTTCAATTCTTTTATTAAATTGTGTGGCTTCCATATCTACTTGATACAATTCTTTAATGAGTCTTACAGCATCTTGATTGATTTCATCTTTAATAATTGTTCCGGCTGAACAACTTTCATACACATCAGAAGCAAGCAGTTTCCCTAAAGCTTCCGCTATTTGGCTTCTGCACGAATTATGATTGCACACAAAAGCCACTTTAGGTTTGCCCTCGCATAGCAGCATAGGTTTTACTGTGGGCGTATCATTGTGCGTTATTTTTTCCGGTCTTTGGCTCATGCTATTTATCCACGTACTTCTTTTATAAGGGAAATTACTTCATCATTTTTTAATACACGTCCGGAAGATACCACAACACCGTCTACAACCAAGGCTGGCGTGGAGGTTATTCCGTATGCGGCAATCGCCGTTATATCTGTAATATGTTGAACTTCTGTATCAATTTCCATCTGCTGTATTGCTTTTTTTGTAATTGCTGTAA
>CAYJPB010000016.1:17468-24577 GCA_964371955.1 uncultured Desulfovibrionaceae bacterium
TACATTTTGCACAGCCAGTGCCCAACACAATAATTGCTTTTTCATGTGAAGAAGGATCTATTGGCTTTGCCATGGTAGGAATATCTAATGTATTCCCACAATTACAATTTTGCTCTTTCTTCTTTCCAAATCCGAAAAGTCCCATACTATACTCCTTAATTAAATTGTTATTTTATTATTAAAAACCAAGATAAAACATATAAAAGCCAATCAATAAAATAAGGCTTCCCATGATTATTTTTATTATTATACTTGCTTTGCCGTATTGCTCATTTTGCGTGAGCTTCTGCACAAATCCGATTGAAGTGCCCGCTATAACAGCTAAAATTCCATGCCCGACAGAATAGAGAAGAAACAATAAAATTCCGTACGAAAGATTTCCTTGCGAGGCTACAATAGTGAGTAATGCGATTAGAATTGGCGTCGAACAGGGTGAAGAGAAAATTCCTCCAAGAATTCCGGCAATAAAAGCGCCCAGTTGCCCCTTGACATTGTTTTTTGAAATTAAATAACTTGATGGAATTATATCATAAATTCCCCATGTTTGCAATGCCATTAATACCATAAGAATACCAAGAAAAATAAACCACCAATCTGCTTGAGTACCGATTAAACTTCCCGCAATTGAAGCAACTACACCAAGAATTGTAAACGTTACCGCTGAGCCTAAAGCAAAAATAATCGATAAAGTAAATGCTTTCTTTGTATTGCGTGCATCGCTTCCGCCAACATAGCCAATCACCAAAGGAATTGAGGATAATGAGCAAGGTGTGAACGATGTGAGAATTCCCGCTATAAAGGCAATAAGCGGAGCAAACCAATAATTATTGAGTAACATATCGGAAAGCTGTTGCAAGAATGCATCCATTACATTGTCTCCACAACTGTTTCACCAAGCATATCATCTATAATTGTGCGCATTTGCGTTTCTGTAAGTCCACCTTGGTGAAGCGTAAACAAATGTTCACCTGTTGTTCTGTCTGCATACATGATAAATTCAACACCCACATTTTCAGAAGGAACATATGGTTTTGAATCGGCAGTATAAAAGAATTGAGTCGGTATAATTTGTACAGGGAAGCCTGTTGCGCCGTCCGGATTTTTCCACACATCAACAAATTGAATTATCACAGACTCTTGCATTTCTGCATTTAATTCACGCAAAATCGGCGCCATTTCTTTACATGGAACACATTCATCTGCACCAAAATCAATGATAATAGGCATGTTGTTTGATTGCAAACTTACCAGATCAACAGAAGCAACAGATAAGGAAAATTCCAAACCAAGTTGTGCCTCTTCCATTTCTTGTTGAGGAATATTTTTTGCAAACCAAATTCCTATGATTACAGAGAAAATGAGTATCGGTGCCAGTATTTTTATCGTTTTATTGTTCATGTGTGTTCCTTTTGTACCATAGTTTTATGTTAAATCAAAAAAAATTGATATGTCATTTAAAGTCATAATTTGCAAGTAGGCAGTTTTTATACGTTTTTTATACGCCTTTTATGCGTCTTCTATGCGTCTAGGCCTGCAAGCTCTTTTAATATTCCCGCTGCTCTTTCACAGCCGCTTTTACTGATTTGGTAATGTGTCCATTTACCGACATACCAAGATTCTATTATACCGCTTTCACAAAGGATTTTCATATGGTATGAAAGTTTAGATTGTGCAATCTCGAGCGATTTTGTAATTTGGCATGCGCAAAGCTCTCCGCTTTTTAACTGCTTCACAATTGTCACCCGTGTAGGGTCACATAATGCCTTGAAAATTTTAGCAATTTCTTCATCACTTAATGCTTTATTTGACACAATCAATCCTCAAATCAAAATTATTTGATGAAATGAATATAGAGAAACAGCAAAATTTGTCAATCTTTTTTAAATTGCGAAAAACACTAGAGCAGTTTCAATAATTATTGAACCTGCTCTAAACCAAATAATATACAAAAAGCAATCATTTAACGAAACGGCAAAGCCGCTTCTATTATTGCTTTTTGCCGTTCAATGTCGCTACGCTTCAATGAACGGACTAGAGCATTAATAGGACGATTTTTAATTGAAAATGCTCTAGTTGCTTCATAAATCGATATTTTGATAAATTTTTTCTTGAGATTGACAGCAGTAAAAAGTCGTTATACTATTGCTTTATATAGATTTTGATATAAAATAATAATAAAACAAAGTTAGGTGTATATATGCGTACATGGCTTATTTTTTTCTTATGCTTCTTCTCTCTTCCCATGCAAGTGCAGGCGCAAATGCGCATTGCCTATGTTGAGGGCGGAGAGTTTATAGACTATAACCTCATTTTGAACGGAACCGTTCATGAGATGGAATTACTCAATATCATTGAAAATGGCAGGGCAAACTTGCCAAGCGGCTTCACAAGTGCAGAGCTGTGGGCATGGCTTTCGGAAAATGCAGGTGGCGATCAAGTGGAATTTGTTGCCGATGCTTTCTATTCCGCTGACTGGGATACCGAAAGACAAGCAGAAAATATTGAAGCTTTGGCAAGCCGAGATGATATTGACCTCATTTTTGCTTTCGGAACAGCCGCCGGTATTGATGTCACGCAGAATATCGAGAATGTGAACATTATGAATTTCTCCACAACTGACCCTATTGCTTCGGGTATAAGCATGTCGGTTGAGGATTCCGGCAATGATTTTGTTCACGCAAAAATTGAACCGGATAGATATGTGCGCCAACTCTCTTTGTTTTATGATATTTTCCAATTTGAAACTATGGGAATTTGCTATGAAGACTCTGAAAGGGGCAGAGGCGATATTGGTTACAGCCAAATTCTTAACGCCGCTGAATTGAATGGTTTTGCCCTTGTTGAAGGAATAATTCCGACTTTTGGTGAAGATGAACAAGCAAATCTTGATATGCGTATTGCTTGCCATGAAGAAATTGCTCCGCAAGTTGATGCTATGTATCTCACCTTGGGGATTGGCAACGAAACACATCGTTATGTAGAATTATTGCAGCCATTTATTGAAAATAAAGTACCAACTTTTTCGCAAGCAGGCCCTCAAAATGTGGCACTTGGTGCTTTGATGAGCATGGCGGCAATTGACTTTAATGATATGGGCTACTTTGAGGCAAATACTGTTCGACAAATCCTTGAGGGAAAAATGCCCCGTGAAATCAGTCAAGTATACGAAGGAAGAACCGATCTGGCAATAAATTTACGCATGGCACTTGAAATCGGTTGGGATTTATCCTTTGAACTTTTGGCGGCGGTTGATGAAATTTATCAAGAAATAACAAATACTCCACAGTAGTTAAAATATGTCAAAAAAACGATTACTGATCTATGCTGAAATTATCTTTTTTGCAGCGCTCGGCGTTATCATGCTTCTGGCTTTTCTTCTCACGCAAACAACTTTTCGTGAAGATACCATTGCATCGAAACTTATTTCTACTGCCGAGCTTGAAAAAGATATTGAACGCTCTCTGAGTTTCGGAAAAACATACACACAAAACACTCCCTTTTTACGCTCAATTGAAACAACCATAAGCCCCGTTGCAGAGGATATTCACCTTAGAGAAATTGTTTTTACAGATAATAATCACGAAATTTTATACACTTACAGCACATCAAGACAAAATACATTCCTTAGCCAAGAATTACCCGAAGAGTTTTATTCGGCAGGAACAATACACGAAATTGTTGAATATGGCGGACTTCTTTGGATTGGCGTTCCTCTTGAAACTTTCCTTTTTCATAGAGATGAAGAAACCGTCGGCACATTTACGGGGGCATATTTTATTGCCTTTGATCCGACTGATTTTGAAGTATCTCCCTCTGCTTTTTTACAAGCATATATACTGCCTTTTGCGCTCATTTTCTTAATAGGTTCACTGGCAATATGTTTTTGTATTTTCACAAATAAATTGTACTATTCAACAAAAGAACATGTAATTAAAAATAACTATTTGCTTTTTCTTATTATTTTATTTTCTCAGCTTGTATTGAGCGTAATCCTTATTCGAGGAATGTATTTTTTCTTTTTAGACAATGCACGCCTGAATCTTGAAAACAATATCGCCATTGAAAATCAAAAAATCCTCCGCTTACTCGAATTGGGCTTACCAATTGATGAATACAGAAATGCAGAATCTTTCTTTGCAAAAGAGCTGAGTACAAATGAGAATATTCATGCATTTCAAATAATCGGCGCGGATAATGAAGAGTACCTCAATCTTGTTCTTGATGATTCCCCACTTGACTTGCCCCCTGTTGTAACGAATTTAGTTTCCTCAAACAATGAAGTGTATGGCTATGTTCAAGCCTATATGTCTTCTCAAGGAATTTTTGACAGAACACTTTCCGCAATTGCCGATGTAGCTACAATATTTATTATATCATTCCTTGCAGTTACTGAAGTTTTACTTTTTATTGCACTACCAAGCCCAAAGAAAAACACTTCAGCAGAATACGTTACCGATCCTCTGATTCCCGTGCATTATATGCGCACGGCTTTTTCAATGTTCACCTTTGCAACGGCGCTTGCCCTTTCTTTTCTTCCGCTTAAAATGCTCTCTATGCTTGACGCCAATGGAACAATTAATCCATTGATTGCAAGTGGTTTACCCACAAGTGCAGAATATATTGCGTGTTTATTTTCTTTATTGCTTGTAAATAAAATGAGCCGTCGATACGGTTGGCAGGCATCATTCTTGCTTGGTTGCTTACTCTATGCTCTTGCATCGCTACTGAGTGCTCTTGCGCAAACTCCTATGGCGCTTGTTGCAGCTCGTGCACTTGCAGGTTTTGCCTATGGTTTTGCGTGGCTTTCTCCGCAAGTTTTCACTCTTGCGCTTGTTCCGCCGAATAAAAAGGCAATGGCTTTTGCTTTGACAACAGCTGGTATTTACACAGGATATATAGCCGGCGTTAGCACAGGTGGTATTTTGGCGGCGCAAAGCAGTGCGGAATCAACGTTTATGTTTGCCGCCTTGGTGTGTGTTGCCTCATCTGTCTTTGTGTTTACCGTGATGAAGCCTTATTTTATACGAATACGAAAAAGTGAAGATGCGCAACTTGAAACGCACGTAGGCGAAAATAAAAAAACGCTTGAAACAGTGCAGAATTCAACAGGGAAAACTCTTGATTTCATAGGCTATATTTTCAATAAAAATATTTTCACCGCAACATTTTTTATTCTTATTCCTTTTTCGCTAGTGCAAATAGGACTTTTAAATTTTGCAGTACCGATCACTCTTACCGAGCTTGGATTTTCTTCTTCAAGTATAGGTAGGGCTATTATGATTTATGGTATGGTGCAAATTTATCTTGCCCCAAGTATAACAAAAAGATTTGAAAATGTTGCAAATAAGAAAATAATAATTGTTTCAGGTGTGTTTATTGCCTTTGTAGGTTTTTTGCTTACAAACTTCAATCCTTATATGCTTTTTGTTGCCATTTTCTTCTTAGGTATTGCCGGCGCGCTTGTTGGGCCGTCGCAGTCTTCATTCACTTCCAACCAAGAAGCAACATCGCTGGTGAGTATAGAAAAATCTGTCAGTTTTCAACGCTTTGCGGATAAATCGGGGCAAGCACTCGGACCGCTCATTTTTGCGGCGCTTTTTTCAACATTCAGTTACAGCATAGCACTCACTTTTGTGGGAAGCGCTTTCCTTGGTCTTGGTGCATTGTTTGCTCTTATTGCAAAAGAAAAGAAGTAAAAAAGCTTGTTAACTATTGTAGTTAACAAGCTCACAAAAATCAATTTATTTTATGATTTTTTATTATTCACCCAAATACATTAAGACTTCCATTGCCGGACCGCCCACGGGAGTATCCTCATTACCTGTGCATGCATCAACCAATTCTTGTGCCTTTGGTGCAAATGCATCCAAGTCAAAAGTTGGTTGTGACTGACCTAATTCAGCGGTCAGTAAGCCGGCTGCCCAAGCGGAAAAGGCGACTTGGTTTGTTTCGGAGAATGCCAAATATTCTCCGCATGTAAGTTGTGCAATGTTCGCCATTTGAGCTTGAGCTTGATTCACAGGAACAGCGAATACACTCAACAAAGCACATAAAACAGATGAAACTAATAACTTTTTCATTTGAGCCTCCAAAAAATGTTAATAAATTTGCAATAATTAATTGCTTCTTTCCTTTCTACACTTAATAATATAAACAATCAAGGCTAATTTACACATACGGCTCTATTTTTTTGTGTCATTTTTGTGTTATAATACAATTTTTCCTCCCCCAAACATACAAATTTGATTCCATTAAAAATTTAACTTGCAATATTTTAAAATACATGTATGGTTTCTTTTTTCGGCGGTTATTCGGGCTTGTTTTGTAACTGTTGCCCTTATCGGACTGCCACTATATACACAAGAAGGGGGTGATTTTAATGCCGGGAGTATTTTTAACAGAAGATGAATATAACTTTGATATTGCCCTCCGTCGCTTTAAAAAGCAGGTTGAAAAAGCAGGTGTTCTTTCCGAAATAAAAAAACGCCAACACTACGAAAAACCAAGTGTTATGCGTAAAAAGAAGAAGGCCGCCGCTCGTAAACGCTTACTCAAAAAGATGCGTAAAAGCAACGTAGGCTAATTATCCTCAAGTTATTTGTGACCCGATTTCCATCGAATCTATCGAACATGGCGATCGGGTTGCTTAGTCATTTAATACGTTTTAATTTTTTTCATTGATAAATTTTTATGCAACGAACACTAATAGCACTTGAATTTGATAAAATACTTGAACGCTTTTCTGCGTTTTGTATTTCTGAGTCCGCAAAACAAAAAGCATTGGCTTTATTGCCGCATCTTTCTCCCTTTGGTGATGAAGCACATTCACTGCGCTACAATCAAGAATTGTTCTGCCAAGGCAGAGATTGGCTTGCCGAAACACGTTATGCGCTTTCATCTTTTCCCGAATTAGACGGTATTCTTGCCTATCTGAATACTTCACACCCTTTTTTGGATGCCGAAGCTTTTTGGGCGATCAAGCAAACATTGACAAGCTTGAAAAATGTTATCGAATCGGTTGACGTGGGGGCTGAACGCCGCCCTTTACTTGCGCATTTTGTTCAGTCAAAAGAATTTCCTGCTGAAATTTATGAAGATTTATGTCGCTG
>CAYJPB010000017.1:0-381 GCA_964371955.1 uncultured Desulfovibrionaceae bacterium
ATTTCACACTATTTGAGTGAATATTAAGGAAATAAATCCAACAATTAAAGAGTTATAGGAGTACGAAATGAAAAGAATTGTCATGTTGATGATGTTTACCCTTTTGCTGGGTGTCGGTTGTGCTAAACAACAAACAGAAGTTGTACCTCAATCCACAGGAAGCACTTCTGCCCAAACAGTTATTTCACAAGCTGCCCAGTCAATTACTGATGGTGTGGTTTACTTTGACTTTAATATGTATGATATCAGACCTGAGTATAGAACAATGTTGCAACAAAAAGCGGAACTTATGAGACAATATCCAAGTATTCGTGTGCGCATTGAAGGCAATTGTGATGCCCGTGGTACTCAAGAATATAACCTTGCACTTGGTGAACGTCG
>CAYJPB010000017.1:391-20713 GCA_964371955.1 uncultured Desulfovibrionaceae bacterium
ATGAATACCTTGTATTGCTTGGTGTAAATCCTGATCAGCTTGAAATTATCAGCTACGGCAAAGAAAGACCAGCTGTTTTGGGTGACTCAGAATCAGCCTATGCAGCAAACCGCCGCAGTGATTTTAGAGTGATTTCACAATAGTTTAGATAGTTTTATTTAAGGCGAGAGAAGTGATATTTTACTTCTTTCGCTTTTTGTTTTAAGCAATAAAAAAGGTCATACTGCTATGACCTTTTCTCGGGAGGAGAATGCATATATTTTTATGCATTTTCAAAGCTTTAACCTTTGCGGCTCAATGCAAAGAAAGCAATGAAATTTGTATAATACGATAGTATTATTGTAAAATTGAACACTCATCTACAACAGCAAGTGTGATGCTCTTGTCAAATTCGTGTGATTTTAAAACTGCTTCAACACCTTTCATGGCGGCGTGAGAAATATTGTCCATAATTTCGCTGTACTGCGGTAAAGCCATTTCGGGTAACATGTTGATAATATTGTTCTGTTCAAGAAGAACAATAAGGAGCTGGATAGATTTACCAAGCCCACCCAAAGCGTCTGACAATTCATTTCTGATGTCTTCATCAATCGTAGGGCTGTATTCAGTCTGCGCGTTAGCCACTAAGGTGAAAATATTTTGATCTTCTTTTGTAAGAAGTAAATCGTCTTTTGTTAGTTCTAAGTTTTTCATAATTGCTCCCTTTTTTGTTGATATAGCAAAATGCGTGCCAACTGTGTGTTATCAACGATTATCAAAGAATAGAAAATTCAATTAGGCAAATATTGCCTAGTAGTGATAGTTTTTTGACACATTCGAATGATTTTGTAACACATTGAAAACGTTATAAAAAAAAAGACTGGACGAAATAAAAAAAATGTGTCAGTTTAAATAGATATGGAACAATTAGACGGAGTACTTGTACTAAACAAGCCAAAAGGCATGAGTTCTGCCTATGCATTAAATGCGATAAAAAGGCTTGGACAGAAGAAAATCGGACATGCCGGCACACTCGACCCAATGGCAACGGGAGTGCTTATCGTTCTTTTAGGGCAAGCGACAAAGCTTTCAAACTATCTGCTTGAGGGCGGAAAAAAAGTCTATGAAGGCGTGTTGGAGCTCGGTAAAGTTACAGATACTTGGGATATTGAAGGGCAAATTCTTGAAACAAATGGCTTTGCTGATGTTACAATCCAAGATTTGACAAATGAAATAGAGTATTGGAAGAAAAATACTTCGCAGGTTGTGCCGCCTTTTTCAGCGGCAAAGCACAAAGGCAAACCCTTGTATAAACTTGCACGTGAAGGTAAAGAAGTACCTGTAAAAATTAAGGAAATAAAAATTTCGCAGGCGGAAATTCTTTTGTTTGAATCTCCGTTTATGCGTTTTCGAGTGGAGTGCTCAAGCGGCACTTATATACGTTCCCTGGCCCACAGCTTGGGGTCACGTGTTGGAGTCGGTGCTTGTTTGACAGAACTCACTCGAGTGTACAGCCACCCTTATAGTATTGAAGAAGCGAGTAATTTAGATGATTTAGCAGGTAATTTTGAATTGCTGCAATCTCGAATTAAACCAATTTCTTCTGTGCTTGACTGGCAAATATTCGCTGTTGATGAAAAAATTGCTGACGATATCATTTATGGTAAAGCAATTCCGCACAATGAGATTGAAAAGCAGTTCCCTGAAATTATTGTAGATTTTGGAGATAAAGCTTTTTTTGAAACGAAAGACGGAAAAGCCTTGGCATTAATGGAAGCAAAGTATCAAGAGGGATATGCAAAGCCTGTTTGGACAATACTTAGAGGTTTGTGGCAGAATCATTAACCCATGAAGGAGGAATTGCTGTGGTCATGGATACTGAACAAAAGAAATCGGTTATAGGCGCTCATGCAAAGCATGAAGGCGATACCGGTTCGGCTGAGGTGCAAATTGCATTGTTAACCGCTCGTATCGAGGGTTTGACAGAACACTTCAAAACCCACAAAAAAGACTTTCACTCACGTACAGGTCTTTTGAAGTTGGTTGGTAAACGTCGTAAGTTGTTGAACTATTTGAAAACTACAGATGTTCAACGTTATCGTGATCTTATCGCGAAATTAGGCTTGCGTAAGTAGTTGAAAAGTAATTGGAAGTAGGCAAATCCTGCTTCCAATTTTATCATTAACCTATACATTATTTTTGAGGGGGATTCACAAAAGTAGCAAGTTTACTTGTTATTTTTATTGAAATCTCCTCAAAAAAGGCTTAAAAGCCAAAGGATTTTTATGAATTTATTAAATGCTACACGTGTGTCATGCACAGTTGGCGGAAAAGAAGTAATTTTAGAAACAGGAAGACTTGCAAGACAAGCAGCCGGCGCTATTTGGATTCAATGTGAAGGCACCGTCGTTTTAGTGACGGTTTGTGAGCAAGTGCTTGAAACTCCAAAAGATTTCTTTCCTCTCACAGTAGAATATTCTGAAAAAATGTATGCTGCAGGACGTATCCCCGGCAACTTTTTCCGCCGTGAAGTAGGTAAACCTTCAGATCATGAAACCTTGGTTTCTCGTTTGATTGACAGACCTATCCGTCCACTTTTCCCAAAAGGATATGGCAATGAAATTCAAGTGCTTGCAAGTGTAATTTCAGCCGACCAACAAAACCTCCCCGACACTATGGGTATTACAGCCGCTTCTGCAGCGGTGATGATTTCACAAATTCCTTTTGAAGGGCCTATTGCCGGCGCAAGACTTGGTCGCATAAATGGTGAATTTGTTCTCAACCCAACAGCCGCACAACTGAAAGAAAGCGATATGGACTTTGTTTTTGCCGCTTCAAAAGAAGCAGTTGTTATGGTTGAGGGTGAAGCCGGTTTCCTTCCTGAAGAAGTTATCATTCAAGCTCTTGAATGGGGTTTAAAGGAAATTCAACCACTTATCGAGCTTCAAGAAAAATTGGTTGCTTTGGTCGGTAAAGTTAAAAATGAATATGTTCCTCAAGAAAAAGATGCGCAACTTCTTGAATTTGTAGAAAAACTTGCTATAGAGTCCGGCATGGAAGATGCTTTACGTATTCCTGAAAAAATGGCTCGTAAAGATGCAAGAAAAGCGGTTAAAGTCGCAGTTAAAGAAAAAATTGCAGCAGATCCAAATTGGGCTGAAAACGAAGAAGCTCAAAAAGTTATCGGCGAAGTACTTGATAACCTTGAGAAAAAACTTGTGCGTTCACGTATTCAAAAAGAAGGTACCCGAATCGATACACGTGACACAAAAACTGTTCGCCCAATCGAAATTGAAACCTCTGTGCTTCCCATGGCGCACGGCTCAGTGCTTTTTGCACGCGGTGAAACAAAATCATTGGTAACAACAACCCTTGGTTCTTCTTCCGATGAAATGCGCTTTGATGGCTTAAATGGTGATGTTTTTAAAGATTTCATGCTCCACTACAACTTCCCTGCTTATTCTGTGGGCGAAGTGAAGCCGGTGCGTGTCGGTCGTCGTGAAGTTGGCCATGGACATCTTGCAGAGCGTGCATTGAAACCTGTTTTGCCTGCGAAAGAAATCTTCCCATATACCATCAGAATTGTTTCAGATACCCTTGAATCAAACGGTTCTTCCTCAATGGCTGCGGTGTGTGGCGGCTGCCTTTCACTTATGGATGCCGGTGTTCCGATTAAAGCGCCTGTAGCAGGTGTTGCGATGGGACTTATCCAAGAAGGTGAAGACTTTATCGTGCTTACAGATATTTTAGGTGACGAAGATGCACTCGGCGATATGGATTTCAAGATTGCCGGAACTGCAGAGGGCGTAACAGCTGTACAAATGGATATAAAAATCACGGGCTTAACCACTGAAATTATGGCAAGCGCAATGGCGCAAGCAAAAGAAGCTCGCTTACATATTCTTGGTGAAATGGCAAAAGCTCTTCCTCATTATCGTCCACAACTCTCTGAAAACGCTCCTCAATTTGAAACAATTGAAGTGAACCCAGACGTTATTCGTCTTATCATCGGCCCCGGTGGCAAAAATATTAAAGCAATTACTCTTGAAACAGACTCTGCCATCGATATAGACGACAGCGGTAAAATTTCAATTTTTGCTCCTAATTCACAAGCTCTGGAAAAAACAAAAGAATTGATTCAAGCTTTCGATCAAAAAGCGGAACTTGGTAAAAATTACATGGCAAAAGTGAAAAAGATTATGGAAATAGGTGCAATTGTTGAGCTTTTACCTAATCTCGAAGCTCTTATTCACGTTTCTCAACTCGATACAAAGCGTGTGGAAAAAGTTGAAGATGCCGTTGCACTTGGCCAAGAACTTGAAGTAAAAGTTATTGAAATTTCAGGAGATAGAGTACGCGCTTCTCGCAAGGCAGTATTGCTTGAGCAAGATGGTATTGAGTGGACTCCTGAACAAACAGCTCGCCCATCACGTCCACGCAATAACGACAGAGGCAATGACAGACGTAGAGATTTTCGTAGAAACTAAAACTACCTTAATCTAATTCATATAAGAAATAAAACCTTCGTATTGTATACGGAGGTTTTATTTTTGTAAAAAAGTATAATCATTAAGGATATTTGATCCGTATACTATTCCTTTGAAACGCATTGGCGTGTGAGGACTCATAAGAATTTTTTTGGCGAGGGCGCGTGTATGCTCGTATGCTGTTTTACTTTCTTTATGATTAAGAAATAATATGTGATTATAAGGTGATAGATGGTGAAAATATCCTCTTTTCATAAAAAGGAGCTCCAAGAGAATATTGATTGTAAACTTTGCATTTTGAAAATGTGAGGGGAGTAATTCACTTCTATGTACTTGACTTTGAATACTTTTTCCAATTCCATCCATTCCTATAACTGCGATAAGCAAATCTGTAGTTTTAGGTATGCATGGTTCATTTTCTGCATGAATCTTGAAATTTGTGTTCTTTGATCCGTCAACTTCAAGAATGAGTGCAGAATGTTTGTCATTATTCTTCGTTCTTGATTGAGATAATTCATCTTTCCACTTTTGTGTATCAAAAAGTTCTGCATCATAGCCAATCAATTTATTTTCATTTGAAATTTCTTTTGCAAAAAGCGGTAAAGTATCATGCTTGTAATTGCCTAAATGCGGGAAGTTTGAAAGAGTAATCGACACAAAATCTGGAGCTGAATTCCACATTTTTGTTGTGGTAGAAAGAATACAATCACGATTTGATTCTTGAAATTTTTTTGCAATATTCCAGAGTAGTGACGTTTTACCTCCGCCTCCCATAAGAGAGACGGTTTGATGGTTAGCAAGAAATGAATCCCATGAAAAATTCCTTGAATTCATTTGATTATAGTTTTCTATAGTGTCAATGTCTTCAAAAATTAATGGCGAGTCAAAATGAAGCTTTATGACTTCATTCACATGTTTTTCCAACAAGAGACGTGCGCCAAAATCCTGACTGAGTTGTAAGAGTTGTTGATTATATTTCTTGGGAAAAAGTACAGGATTTTTTCTTTCTTCTTTATAATAAGGAGCTATAATAAAAGATTTATTTGTATAAAATGTTTGGCAAATACTGTTAATTTGCTCGGGTGAAAAGTGGGGTTGATCGGCAAGCAAAAAAAGGCTTCCCTCGCTCTTTTGACTGAGCGAATTTACCCCTACACGAATACTGGCAGACATTCCCTCCATCGAGTCATAATTAATTACAATTTTAATTTTTTTTTGAAGTTTTGCTGAAAAATTTGCAATATATTCTTTACATATTTCCTCATGTCTTTCTTGAATAACAAGAATGACTCGCTGTAAAGATGATAGCAAAGTATTTTTAATCACCTGAAATAGCAAAGGTTTACCTTGCCATGGCAGGAGAAGTTTGTCGCATTGAGCTCTTCTTCCGTAACCGGAGGCAAGGATAATTCCTGTGATACAATGTTTGTATCTGAATGGATTTTTTAATTGACGTGTTTCCATAGTTGTTTAGTTTGGCTTTTTATTCACACTGGTAGTTTGAGTTATCTAAAAATGCGTATTATTTATAGGAAGTTGACAAGAATATGATTCGCTTTCAGCGAGATCCAAAGGGATAATCCCCTTTGGAAACCCTAACAACTTTCTGCTTATACAAATACTTTTAGATAAATCAAGGTACTAATTCGGAAAAATTCTATGTTTTACAAGAGCTTCCAATACAGCACCGCCAAGGCTCAAACCTTTATCGGAAACCGTATGGCAGTGCTCCACTTCACAACGAGGGTCAATATCACCGATTTTAAATCCTTGCGCAACCACAACATTTTCAGAAAGTAATCCACGCAAAATACCTGAAATTGTAGCGTATATAGCAGTTTCGCTTTCTTCATTTTTGAGAGTGCCGATCTGTTCATTTTTCTCAACGTAATCGCCAATAGTTTTGTTCCACGCAATCTTTCCGCAAGAAAGCGCACGAAGCACTCTTTCGCTTGTAAAACCACCAACTTCACCCGGAATTCCTGTATTCGCTAGGGCTGAACCGTTATACATACAGCGCCCCAAATAGTGACCTCTCATAGTTTCGATAACAACATCAACATCGGTAGGAGCCGTAAAGCCGGGCCCAAGTGCTATTGTTAAATAATTGTTATTTTTGTATGTTCCCAGATTTTTTTTCGCAATAATTGCGTCAATAACTGCACGAGGCTTGAGTGAAGAAATTTCCTCATCGTTTACATTTACGAGTACGGGAATTGTTCCTTGATTTAGAAATTCTTTGTAGTTTTGAAGACTTGCTTTGACTGCTTTAATTCCTTCAATCGAGCATGTGTCGGTATAAACTGCTTCGGCAAAAGAAACAGTGCGGCGCACCATTGTTGGTTTGGAAATATCGGACATGATGACTTGATAGCCGGCACGATGAAGCCTGAGCGCAACAGCACTTGCCAAATCGCCTGCACCTTTGATAAAAATGGGCATAAATCCTCGATTCGTTGTGTAAATAAAGGGAAAGAGCCTTAACTCCTTCCCTTTATTTATTATTCTAGTCGTGTAAGATTGAATACAATCTTTCTGTATTCATAGGTAATTGGTTAATTGGTTTGCCGATTGCGTTACTTACAGCATTTGCAATTGCGGCACCCGGGCATACAAGCCCACATTCGCCAACGCCCTTTGCACCGAATGGACCGTGCGGATCGTCGCCTGCAACAATAATAGACTGTACATTTTTCACGTCAGATGCGGTAGGCACAAGATAGTTGTGCATATTGGCGTGTTGTTGTACACCTTTATCGTTGTAGGTGATTTCTTCGTTCAATGCATAACCGATACCTTGCACAAGTCCGCCTTCAATTTGTCCTTCAACAAGCTGAGGGTTGACAGCAGTACCTACATCGTGTGCGCCGACAATTTTATGCACTTCGATTTGTCCTGTTTCTGTATCAACGGATACATCAGCAAAAACGCAGTGCCATGGTGGTGAGTTAGGCGGAACAATTTGCCCTAAACCGACGAATTGAATATTGCGAATATGCGCATGGTAGCAAAGTTCGTCGAGTTTCATAGCTTTTGCTGTGCCTGCTTCAAACTCTTTGCCTGAACCAGCTTTTTCGCCTTTAAGTCCGATAACGTGATTTTCAATAACGATATCAGCTCTGTTCAATTTTCCAACTTCTGCGGCATAATCCATCACTTTATCACGGGCAAGCTCACACGCTTTTTGTACTGCCAAACCTGCGGCATAAAGCGCACGGCTTGCGTGGTTACCAATGTCAAAAGGAGTAGGATCAGTATCACCGAATACCAAGGAAACTTGCTCATAATCCACGCCAAATGTTTCAGCGGCGATTTGCCCTAAAGAGGTGGAACAACCTGTTCCGATTTCTGCAACGCCTGTAGAAACTTGGATTGAACCGTCAACTTGCACAGCACAATAGGCATTATCAAAGTCAACACAGAAAGGCCAAGCGTTAGAAACGTGTGTGCCGACTGCTAAGCCGATACCACGTTTTACCGTGCCTGAATTATCAAATGAATTACGCTTATCCCAATTGATTGCTGCGGCGCCTTGCTTCATACATTCACGCAATTCTGTTGAATCGCAAGCATAAGGCAAGAGCCAAGGATCGCCCACTTTCATGGCGTTTTTATCACGCAATGCCATAGGATCCATGCCAAGTTTTTCCGCCATCAAGTCAACTGTGCGTTCAAGAGCGAAGTTACCTTGTGGGTTACCGAAACCTCTCATCGCGCCGGCGCATGTGGTGTTTGTGTACACTGCATGCCCAATATAGCGTGAATGAGGAATGTTGTAAACAGGCAAGTTCATCGCGCCCGCAACAGCAGGAAGCTCAACACTGAATGTGCAGTATGCGCCTGCATTAAAGAAGCCGTGCAAGTCAAGTGCATGGAAAGTACCGTCTTTTTTTGCACCGAGGCGGATTGTCATTGTGGTTGCGTGTCTTGTATCGGAAGCAGTCATATCTTCTTTACGAGTATAACAACAACGCACAGGCTTTTTAGTCAATAAAGACAAAGCCATAGCAATGGGTTCAGCCTTACCTGAAAGCCCGATACGCGCACCGAAACCGCCACCTACATAATAAGGCGCAAGCACACGTACTTTACTTGCAGGCATGCCAAAGGCGGCAGCAAGGATATAGCGTGTGGGGTGAGGGGTTTGCGTTGATGACCACACTGTCACTTTTCCATCGCTTTCAGCGCTGGCAACGGCAGAGTGTGTTTCCATTTGCATTTGCTTAACAACGGGTAATTCATACACTTCTTCAATCACGTAGTCACATTCTTTAAACGCGTCTTCCAAATCACCTTCACCATAGAGAAGTTTTGTGATTTCACCGGGAATGTTGTGTCCTTCGGGAGTAATATTTTTTTCGCCGTGCAGGGCAATACTGCCTTCTGCTGTGGCTTGTTTTGGTGTGAGTACAAAAGGTAACACTTCATATTCTACCTTGATGAGCTTTACAGCAGCTTCGGCTATAGCTTCGGTAGTTGCAGCAACAGCAGCCACTTCATCACCTACATAACGCACAACATTGTCGAACACTCTTTGATCGAGTACGCGTTCTTGCTGAGGGCCCGTGGTGAACATAGGAGCGGCGCCGTTCCAAAGGTTTTGTGAAGTATTCCAATAATGTGCAATGCCTTTCACGCCTTGTAGTTTTTCTGCTTCGGAAGTGTCTATGCTAAGGATTTTTGCGTGTGGATGAGGGCTACGCAACACTTTTGCATGAAGCATGCCGGGAAGATGCATGTCTGATGCATACATAGCTTCACCGCTGACTTTAGCAAAGGCATCTTTTCTTGGGATAGATTTACCGACTACTTTAAAATTTTTCATAGTTTATCTCCTCTTAGCTTCCTTGTTTTCTAAGCTCTGCGGCGGCTTGTTCGATAGCTGCTTCAATCTTCACATAGCCTGTGCAACGGCAGATATTGCCGGAGATAGCTTCCTTAATTTCATCTTTTGTGGGTGAGGTATTCGCATCTAAAAGCGCTTTTGTGGAAAGCACCATGCCCGGAATACAATAACCGCACTGTACACTGCCTTGATCTATATAGGCTTGTTGAATAAGGTCGGGTTTTCCGTCTTTTGACAAACCTTCGATGGTTGTTATTTCTCTGCCTTCAACTTTTCCCATAGGAATGAGGCATGAGTTCACGGCTTTTTTATCCATGATAACGGTACACGCACCGCAATCGCCTGCCTTACAGCCGATTTTTGTGCCTGTGAGTTGGAAAGTATCACGTAAAATATCGACAAGCGGTGTGGTTGTTTCTGCAACAACGCTTACGATTTCACCATTTAATGTAAATTGAATTTGTTTCATTATTCTCTCTCCTACTTCACAGCGTCACGTAATGCACGGTAAACAAACACCGGCATTACTTTTTCACGATATTCTTTACTGCCACGAACTGCTGATGATCGCATATTACAGCCATCAAGGCATAAGGCGGCGGCTTCTTTGAACAAGCCATCACTTACAGTTTTTCCTGTAAGCATGTTTTCTACAGCACTTGCACGCAAGGGCGAATCGCCGGCAGGGGCAATAACAACACGAGCTTTTTCTATAACATTATTATTCATAGTGAGTGCTACACCGACATTGAGCATAGGAAGCGAAAGCGCTTTACGTATACTCATGCGTTGATACGCAGATTTGCGGTTTTTATCAGCCGTAAAACGAACACGAGTGAGCAAGTGATTTGTTGCAACACTTGATTTGCCAACACCTTTATAAAGCTCTAAAATTGGAACCCATGATGAAGTGTTAGCATCGGTATACACTTCACATTCAGCATCCAAAGCCACCAAAGTGACGGCTGAATCCGCCGCAGGCAGAGCTGTGACGATATTTCCGCCAATTGTGCCGACATTACGAATTTGCTTACTGCCGACTTCACCGCAAGCGTGTGCAAGCAAGGGGGCATATTCCTTAACAAGTGCAGATTGTGCTACACGAGCATGTGTTACGGCTGCACCGATGACGATATAACCGTTTTCTTCGGAAATACCGAGCATGTCATGAATTGAGGAAACATCAATAAGATCTTTTCTCAATTGTGGGGCGTTTGCGTAAAAAATCATTAAGTCTGTACCGCCGGCGATGATACGTCCTGTTCCTGCTGTTTTTTCAAAGCAAGAAAAGACTTGGCTTATCGACCTTGGTGAATAATATTCAATATTTTGCATTGTCACCTCCAAATGTGCATCAAAATAATTGTTTGAATGTTGGGAGAGTAGCATAACGCACATGAGCTGTCAATATGCTTGAGAAGCATTATTGTTTTACGGAATTTAAAAAAAGCAATATAAGGTGTTGATATTGTTACTGGGAAAAATCAATACCTTGTGTAATAAGTCACATTTTTATCTATCTGGTTGATATTTTTTATGAAATTATTCTTTGAAATTAAATTTAAAAAAATGATTTTTATATTATGTGTAATTAATTGGCAATTATAAAATAGTCTGGCAAGGCTTTATGGCAACACAAAAAAGGTGAGCAAACAATGCGTTCACTCACCTTTTTACACTAGATAAAATTACAAATTAGAATGTTAAACGTGCGCCAAGGTAGAATTGATTCATACCTACATTGTCTGTTCTGACATGTCCTGAAACACTATTGTAATAGCCAGCTTCTGTTACACCTTCGCCATAGCTAACATAACGATAGCCAAGATCTACACTGAATTGGCTTGAGAAGTCATACGCAACACCTAAGCCGATGTTCCAAGCAAAGTTTGCGTCTGTGTTTTCTGCAAAGTTGCTGTACGCAGTAGTGGGATTTGGTCTTGTTACTTCAAATCCGACCCATGCCAAACCTAAACCTGCGCCAACATAAGGCGTGAATGAAGTGCCTGTTTGAATATCAAAGTATGCGTTAACAAACAATGATGAAAGTGAGGTTGTTGATGTATAATTGTCACCGCTGAGCCATGTGTGGCTGTCTTCCAGTCCTGCATTGAAAGCGTATTCCAATTCAGCACGAATGGGAAGATTGTACATGTATGATAAATCATACCCTGCGGCAATCGCTCCGCCAAAAACGCTGTCTGACTTATCAAAGCCATGTGAGAAGGTGTTGCTTATATCAAAGCTTGAGAAGTTGTAAGTAAGTCTTGGGGCAACATAAATACCCATTTCTTGTGCATCTGCTTTCACAGGAAGCATCAAGCATGCCAATAAAGCAAACATAATTAATTTTTTCATAATCATTCCTCCGATTTAAAATTGCTAAATAATTCAACTAATTCTTATTCTGCACTCTCTCAGAATGGTGTTGAATACTTAAATTATAACTGATATTGGTTTATTGTCAAGTTTATTAGAGTTTTATTGAAAAAATATCACTTAATTTGTTTCGATAAGTTGAGCGATATCTGCAAGTTTTGTGAATTTTTCTTTATCAATAGGCACGACTTTATCTTTATCTATCACAATAAGCGGAGTTTTGTTAAGTGTATGCGCCGTGTGTGGATTTCCCTCATCATCGAGCATTTCTTCAACATTTCCGTGATCTGAGGTGATGATTATGCGCCAATCTCTTTCTTTTATGGAGTAGAGAATTTTTTCAACGCAAGTATTGACATGTTCAACTGCTTCAATTGCCGCTTCTAAAGCTCCTGTATGCCCCACCATGTCTGGGTTTGCGAGATTGCAGACAATAAAAGGATATTTATTTGAGCAAATATTGTCGATAAGTTTTTCTGTCACTTCATAAATAGACATTTGCGGCTTCAAATCATAAGTTTCAACATCTTTGGGGGAGGGGATAAGCATGCGATCTTCAAGCGGAAAAGGTTCTTCTCTGCCGCCGTTGAAAAAATACGTAACATGAGCATATTTTTCTGTTTCCGCTATATGAAATTGCGCCAAACCATTCTTTGAAAGGCGTTCGCCTATTGTGTTTTCAACATTATCTTTTGGAAACGCAACACCAAGGTTGAGCTTTGAATCATACATTGTCATGCCCGCAATAGCGCTGAGTTGCGGAGTTTTTTCTCTTTTAAAGCCGTCGAAATTTTGCGCACTTAAGGAAAATGCAAGTTCTCTCGCTCTGTCTGCGCGGAAATTATAAAAGAAAACTGCATCGTTATCGTTGATTATTCCGTCTTTATCCAAAATTCTGGGTTTGAGAAATTCATCGTTTTCATCATGAGCGTAAGCATCTATCATTGTTTGCACAGGATCAGTAATAGATTGCCCTACACCTGAAACAAGCAGATTATACGCTTCTTGGACGCGTTCCCAGCGGTTATCTCTGTCCATTGCATAAAATCTTCCGCAAATGCTTGCGAGTTTTGCATTATATTTTTCAAGTTCGGGAAGAAGTATTTCAAGATAATGTTTGGCAGATGTCGGCGCTGTATCTCGCCCGTCTAAAAAAGCGTGGACGTATGCTTGAACTCCTTTTTCTTGAGCAAGTTTAAGTAAGGCGAACAAGTGATTTATATGACTATGCACACCGCCGTCAGATAATAAGCCTAAGAAATGCACATTGCCATTGTGCTCTTTTGCCTTTGTAAGTAGTTCATTTATTACATTGTTTTGAAAAAATGACTCGTCTTCGATGGCAACATCAATCTTTGTCATGTCTTGATAAACAATTCTTCCGGCGCCGATATTTAAATGTCCAACCTCTGAATTGCCGATAAAGCCTTGCGGTAAGCCTACAGCACGTCCGCTTGCTTCGAGCATTGCCATTTCAGGCAGGGCGAGAAGTCTGTGTAATAAAGGGGCATTTGCTTGATAAATGGCATTTTTGGGACTTTTAGGGGCAATGCCGAAACCGTCGAGTATCAATAATAATGTATTTTTCATAAATATTCCTTATTTTCTGTAAACAAATTACAACAGACAAAAAATGTGGTCAATAATTATTTTATGAGCTTGTCTTGCAGTCCATGTCAATCTGTTTTATAGCCAAAATATAAATTTAAAATGATGTTGACATGAATTTTATTCGCCTGCGGCGCGCCCAAAGGGGATAATCTCCTTTGGAAACCTTATTTGTTTTGTGTGTTAGTGAAGTTTATAATTTCTTGTTATTACAAAATATTTTTTTTATTTAGCCTCCACCCTTTCCTTCTAAAAACTTTTTAGTATCACCGTGTTTAATCTTGTGGTTAAGCGAAATTTGTGGTGACGGCAGAAAAATTGCATTATAACACAAAAATCGTTCAGAATAAGCAATGTGAGAATTAGATTGACGTGTCTTGCAGTTGACGTTTGGAAAGGAGAGTGTTATATTTAATTTTGTGTGACCCTGAAAATTGTTTATTTAGGAGGTTGTATGCTTTATTGGTTTATTTTCGGTGCATTTCTGATACTTTTGGAGTTGTTTACACCGACTTTTATTTTTTTATTTTTCGGAATTGGAGCTTGGGCGGCTGCTGTTGTTGCTGCAATTTTTCCCGGTACAACGCAAGAAATCATTGTTTTCATACTTGTTACCGTGATAAGTTTGCTTTTTTTCAGAAGTAAAATGCAAAGAACATTCATGGGAAGAAAATCTAACGCAAAAGACGAAAGTAATGATGTGGATGAAGATTTCATATATCGAAATATGCAAGCCACTGTAGAAAGAGAAATTTCACCGAAACTTGAAGGTGAAATTCACTTGGCAGGAAGCTATTGGCGAGCAACAGCAGACACTGTTATCCCGGCAGGGGCAATTGTTATTGTTGAAAAGGCAAGCCAAAATGACAAACTTTTACTTATAGTACGAGAGCAGCGATGAAAGGAGAAATTATGTTTATCACACCGACACTTATCATAAGTGTTTTAATTGCAATTATTGTTATTATTACTTTGATGAAAGCGGCACGAATTGTGCCGAATCAGGAAGCGTATGTTATTGAAAGATTAGGTAAGTTTCATACGGTATTGTATGCCGGTTTTCACATCCTAATCCCGTTTTTTGATAAGGTTGCGTATAGGCGCTCGCTTAAAGAGCTTGTTTTGGAAGTGCCGAAACAAACGTGTATCACAAAAGATAACGTCTCCGTTGACATCGACGGAATAATTTATCTTCAAGTTGTCACACCTGAAAAATCCGCATACGGTATCAGCGATTTTATGTCAGGCTCAATTCAATTGGCGCAAACATCATTACGTTCGGCAATCGGTAAATTGGTTCTCGACAGAACTTTTGAAGAGCGCGACAGCATAAATCAAGAAGTTATCAAAGCTTTGAACGAAGCCACTTCTCCTTGGGGAATTAAAGTGTTGCGTTACGAAATTCGTGACATAGCACCTCCTGCCACAGTTATGCAAGCTATGGAAAAACAAATGCGTGCAGAACGAGAAAAAAGAGCGGTAATCGCTGAATCTGAAGGGCAAAGACAAGCGCAAATCAACAAAGCCGAAGGCGAAAAAGCAGCGATGATTGCCGAATCCGAAGGGCAAATGCAATCTCTCAAAAACCAAGCCGAAGGTGAAGCGGCTCTTATTGAAACCGTGGCAAAAGCAACGGCAGAGGGTATACGCCTTGTTTCCGCAGAAGTAGACAGCGATGGCGGAAAGATTGCGGCTAACCTAAGAATTGCCGAATCATGGATAGCGCAATACGGCAATCTTGCCAAAGAAAGTACAACTATGATTGTGCCACAAAATGTTGCCGATCTCTCAGGAATGGTGGCAACTCTCACCCAAGTTGTGAAAAATTCACAAGTAAAATAGTATGTGCACCGTTCTATTTTACATATTTCTGAGATGATGTTGACAGGTATATGATTCGCCCCAACATACATTTGGCGCGGGCAAAGGAGCTAAGCCCCTTTGGAAACCCTATAAGTTATTTCTTTTTGTTGACTTGTGCAACATCCTAATATCTCAGATGTTTTTGAAAAATGGCTATAATTCGGAATAATGTGCTTGCCTTTGATTGTTGACATAAAATTCCTTGACCTTAGGTGGGGAATACAGTATTTTTACAAAAAAACTTAGTGGGGAATACTCATGAAATTTGGAAAAAACATTGTGTTGCTTTGTGTATTTGCTGTACTTTTTGGAGTACAAACTGCAAGAGCGGCGGTTGTTGTTGATATTTTCGGTGCGGGACAAAACATTGTTAATCTTGCCGTAGCTTCACCTTTGACGGCGCCTAATGAAATGGCGACAAATTATGGCGCTCGCCTTGAAACAGCGATAAATGAAAACCTCAGTTTTCTTCCTTTTATGCGCCTTACACAAGATGCCGCAGTTTTGGGTGGTAGAGTGCTTAGTGGCTGGCAGGCAGAAACTATTGACTTTAATAGATTCCAAATCGCCGGTGCAGATTTGCTTATCACACAGTACTGGCCTGATGGTGACAGTCAAAATGATGATGTAGAAATTCGTGTATTTGAAACATATTCCGGTCAATTTATTTTTGGAAATTCATACGCAAATGTGAATGATAACAATCTCTACGATGTTGCTGATAGATTTTGTTCCGAACTTATGGAAACACTCACCGGTAACGGTAGCTTTTTTGAGGCAACCATTGCTTTTGCAAAAGATGGCGGTGGCAATCAGCGTGATATCTGGCTTGTTTCACCGACAGGGCGTGAATTGCGCCAAATCACAGATATTGAAGGTTCTGCAATGTCTCCTGCTTGGTCACCTGACGGACGTTATGTTGTGTTCAGTCATATGAACGACTCCACACACGGGCTGGGCGTTTGGGATAGACTCAGTAACAATGTCAATAGAATACGCTTTCCCGGAAATACGGTTATAGGCCCTGCTTTTATGCCTGATAACAGGGTTGCCGTTGGGCTTTCAACTTCAGGATATCCCGATATTTTCCTTTTGGATTATTCATTTGAAAGAGAGCGTGCCTTAGAACAATCACCTGCTATTAATGTTTCTCCTTCCTTCGATTCAACGGGAACAAAAATGGCTTTCACATCGAACCGTTTGGGTGGGCCGCAAATTTTTCTTAAAGACTTGACAAACGGGGTGGTTTCTCGCGTGAGCATGAACGGTTCGTATAATACGGAACCGTCTTTGAGTCCCGACGGAACTTTGGTGGCATACAGCCGTTTGACAGACCAAGGGCACAGAATATTTGTTCAAGATTTGGTGACAGGACAAGAAAGACAAATAACTTTCGGCCCCGGCAGTGACGAGCAACCCTCTTTTGCTCCCGACAGTTACTTTATTTCTTTCACTTCAACTCGAAGCGGACAACAAGAAATATACCTCACAACAAGGCACGGTGGTGATGCAAAACGTATTCCCACAGGCTCAGGAACGGCATCATTCCCCCGTTGGGGACTTATCCCTCAGGAATAATAATTAATGACGACAATGAAATATCCGCATTTTTTATCGTCTGAAATAGAAAATACGTCTCCGCAAGAGGCGTATTTTCACGTAATCCCCGTTGCTTTTGAATTTTCGGTCTCATACGGCACAGGCACAAAATTTGGGCCGTCGGCAATACTTGAAGCTTCCGATCAGCTGGAACTTTATGACGCATACACAAATTCTTCACCTGCTTTAAGGGGAATCCATACACAGACAGCTATTGATGAAGCTGAGCCTATTGCTATGCTGAACGTGCTTTCGCAAGCGACAACAGAGGCACTTGAAGTAGGGGCTATGCCCGTTATTCTTGGCGGTGAACATTCAATCTCATACGGGGCATTGCGTGCGATTAAAGAAAAAATTCCGCATTTTGGAATAATTCATATCGATGCGCATGCTGACTTGCGCGATAGTTACGAGGGAACAAAATGGAGTCATGCAAGCGCCATGAAAAGGGCTTTGGAACTTGATATTCCCATTGTTCAATTCGGTACACGTGCCTATTGTGAAGAAGAAAAGCAAGCACGAATCGAACATTCTGTCACTGCGTATGATGCGCATTGCTTTATGAATTCTGCTTCATACTTACCGAATAATGTTTCCGAACAAAATCTCTTGCCTGAAAACTTTCCCGAAAAAGTGTATCTTTCCTTTGATGTTGACGGTTTAGATCCGTCGATTATTCCCCATACGGGAACACCCGTTCCTGGCGGTTTGCAGTGGTATCAAACACTTGAGCTTATACGCTGTATCCTCAAAACAAGGCAACTTATAGGTTTTGATGTGGTGGAACTTGCCCCGACAGAAAACTCACAAATGTCTGACTTTGCTACTGCAAATTTAGTGTATAAAATTATGGGATTGTCGATAGAAAACTGTAACAATCTTTAAGGTTTACACCTGCAAATAGAATATGTGAGAGCGATATTTATTTCACATGACTTTTCTGCTTGCTTGACCTTTTTTTTGAAAATGTGTATATTGTTTTGAGAATACACTTTGGAAATAAGAAGTTATGAATATACATTTTTTTGATGACTACCCCTTGCCGATAAAAAATAGGGCAGAGGACAATTTGCTCAAACTTGTGCACATTGCACTTGAAGAAGATGGGGAAGATCTTACATCAAACGGAAGTTTTGAGAAAAGTCATATATCGCAGGCAATTATCATTGCAAAAGAAGACAGTTATGCCGTGGGTTTACCTCTGATTGACATGGTTTTTGAATGTCTTGAAGAAAAAAATTACACCGTGAACGTCCATGTTGAAGAGGGCAGTTTCGTAAATGCGCAAACAAAATTGTGCACTATACTTGCCCCTACACGCTCGCTTTTGAAAGCGGAAAGAGTTATACTCAATTTTATCACGCATTTATCAGGCGTGGCAAACGCAACGTCCTACTATGTGAAAGAACTTGAGGGCACGGGAGTTAATCTTCTCGACACAAGAAAGACTCTTCCCGGTTTGCGCTATTTGGAAAAGTACGCTGTAACATGTGCAGGGGGGAAAAATCACCGTCTTGCGCTTGATGATATGCTTATGCTCAAGGATAATCACATAGATGCAGTGGGGGGAATAACACAAGCTGTGAATTTGCTTAGAGAAAAATATTCGCCCTGTCCACCCATTGAAGTGGAATGTCGCACAATTGAAGATGTGAAAGAAGCTGTATTGGTGAAACCCGAAAGGATAATGCTCGACAATATGTCCCCTCAAATGATTAAAGAAGCGCTTGGATATATTCCCCATGCAATTGAGGCGGAAATAAGCGGAAATGTTTCTCTGGAAACAATCCGCGATCTTGCGCTTATCACGGCAGAAACCGCCCCTCCACGAAAGGCAGATTTTATTTCTGTTGGTAAAATAACTCATTCGGTGCAAACAGCAGACTTTTCTCTGCGCTATATTAACGAATAAAACTAATTTTATAAGGAAATACAATGATTAAAGATACGGTTATGGCATTAAAAGCGGAACTTGGAGATTCTTTATTTGTTCTGGGGCATCATTACCAAAACGATGAAGTTATGCAATATGTTGATAAAGCAGGAGATTCTCTGGAGCTTGCGCGCATGATGGACGATATAAACGCAAAACATATAGTCTTCTGTGGAGTGAATTTTATGGCAGAAACCGCAACCTTGCTTGCTCGTGAGGGACAATATGTTCATATTCCCGATGAAAAAGCTGATTGTGTGATGGCGCAGATGGTTCCGGCGGATAGGCTTGAAAAAGTCCTTACTAAGTTGAACTCTGGAAATAATACTGTTATTCCCGTTGCTTATGTAAATACTCCATTGGCAGTAAAGGCTGTGGTGGGGAAATTTGGCGGAGCGGTGTGCACATCTGCCAATGCAAAAACAATGCTCAAATGGGCTTTAGATGAAGCGCAAAAAAGCAATGAAAACGGCAGTGTATTGTTTCTGCCCGATGCAAATTTAGCAGAAAATACCGCAAATCTTTTGGGAATTTCTTCCGATAAGTTGGAAAAGCTTAATATACGTCAAAACGGCGATTTGGTTGCATGTGACGAAACAAAAGAAGGTATGATTTATTTATGGCCCGGTTGTTGTGCCGTACACGCACGTTTGACCGTGGAAGATATCAAAAAAGCACGGGCGCAATATCCTGATGCTAAAATAGTGCTTCACCCGGAATGTTCACCGCAATTGGTGAATATTGCGGATTATGCAGGTTCTACATCATTTATCATAAAGCTTGCCGATGAATTGCCCGAAAATGAAACACTTATTATCGGAACAGAAGTCAATCTTGTAGATAGGCTTACAAAGCAATACCCCAATAAAAATATACTTCCTTTAAAGAGAATAGCCTGTTCAAATATGGCAAAGATTACGGAAGAAAACCTTTATGCAAAACTTTTAGAAATAAAGAATAATACAGCACAGCCCTTCGCTATAGACAATTCTTTGAAAGAAAATGCTCTTCTTTCTCTCACTCGTATGCTCAACGCATGCTAGATAGTCACTATCTAAGCATGTTTATATGATGTTGACAAGAACTATACTACTTTCTCCTTTTTTCGAGGAGCGAGAAAAAAGTGATAGGGGTTTCAAGGGGGCTTAACTCTCTTGGTCGCCGAAGGCAAATACTATTTTTGTCAACATCGAAAAAAATACATTGGAAAAACAGTATGACACCTGAAAGACACCGCACACAAATACTCATTATAGGCACAGGCTTAGCCGCCTGCACTTGTGCTTTACAATTGGCGGACAATGGGCGCGAAGTCACTATGATTTCGCCAACAGATGAAATTGACAGAGGGAATTCAAATCTTGCTCAAGGGGGGGTTATCTATTCCCCCGATAAGGAAGATCAAAAAGAGCTTGAGCACGATATTATGATTGCCGGGCATAATTATAATTCTCAAAACGCTGTCCGTTTTCTGGCAAAAGAAGGGCATAAATGGCTGAAAGAAGTGCTTATCGACAAGTTGGAAATCCCCTTTGAAACACAGGGTGGCGATTATCACTTCACCAAAGAGGGCGGACACAGCAGAGCACGTATTTTGCATTGCCACGATTTTACAGGCAGGGCGATTA
>CAYJPB010000017.1:20723-24448 GCA_964371955.1 uncultured Desulfovibrionaceae bacterium
AATATCACCGTTCTTACAAGCCATACTGCCATTGATTTGCTCACCACAGAACACCATGCTGATTTACCACAATATCGCTATCAATTACGTAACGAATGTCTTGGCGCATATGTTCTCAACAGCAAAAACAACAGTGTGGAAATTTTTCTTGCCAATCATACAATTCTTGCAACCGGTGGCATTGGGCAGATTTATCTGCATAGTACAAACAGCCATTTTTCAGTCGGATCGGCGGTTTCTATGGCTCAAAGGGCGGCTGTGCGCCTTATGAACACCGAACATGTGCAGTTTCATCCAACGTCGCTGTATCGAATTGATTCAAAGCGCTTCTTGATTACCGAAGCTATGCGCGGTGAGGGCGCTATTTTGAGAAATAAAGACGGCAATGCCTTTATGCAGAAGTACGACAGCAGAAAAGAGCTTGCCCCCCGTGATGTGGTTGCAAAAGCAATTGTGACAGAAATGCTCACAACAGGCGAAGAATTTGTATATCTCGATCCATCGCACGTAAAGGGCGATGTTTCCGAACGTTTCCCTACAATATATGAACACTGCAAGAAATTGGGCATTGATTTGAAAAATGACATGATTCCCGTTGTGCCCGCGGCGCACTATTTCTGCGGAGGTATACTTACCGATACCAAGGGCAGAACAAGCTTAGAGCGTCTTTTTGCCATCGGTGAATGTGCATGCACAGGAATTCATGGAACAAACAGACTTGCCAGCTCATCCTTGCTTGAGGCAGTAACTTTTGGCGCAAGTACGGCAGAATATATCATCAATATGCCAAAATATAAAGATATTTTTACACAAAAATTGCTTGAATCCGTGCCTGATTGGGAAAATACAGGGAATGAGCATAACGACGACCCCGCACTTATTGCGCAAGATTGGGCGAGTATAAAAACAATTATGTGGAATTATGTCGGCATATTACGAACAAAGAAGAGAGTTCGCCGTGCCTTTAATGATATGCGCGATCTTTCTGTGCGTATCCACGATTTTTACAAAAACACACCGATTTCTAATCCGCTGATACGCCTTTTCCACGGCTGTCAAACCGCGTATATTATTACGCAAGCGGCGCTGAGAAATACAAAAGAGTAGAAATTATAATGATGGTGACAGGGGTATGATTTGCCCAAAATAGTACACTCTTCGCAAGGCATTTCAATTGATTATCAGTCTACAAAAGCTACTTGAAAATCAAATCCTTTTTCGAAGAACGAGAAAAAGTGATAGGGTTCTCCAAGGGGGTTACCTCCGTAGGGATAATCCCTTGGACCGTCGGAGACAAATCATATCCTTATCAACATCATTTTGAATCAATACTGGGGGTATAGTTATGAACAGACGAGAATTTATAAAGAACATGAATATACTGGCGATTAGCATGGGTTCTTTTGCACTTGCCCCTCTTGCCTATGCGCTTCCTCGCACTGTGGAAGATTTAGTGGCAATTTCGGAAGCCGTTACCGATACGGGTGTTGGCTATGGAGAATTGCCCTCGGTGAGCACGCCGGATTATTACAGCGTTTCGGATGCCGGGCTTTCCATTGACGATGATGAGGTTGTTTTTATTTTTGCTTTTCCTGAAAGTCCTGATGAAATATATATTGTTTCACAAGAAGTTATGGTGTGGCACGAAGTTTTGAACGAACTTCATCAAGGCAAAGCGTATTGCCTCACGTATTCTCCTGTAAGTGGAACTTTGGCTTTTTTTGAAGCAAGGGTGCAAAATACCAATCTTATCTTTGATACTTCGGGTGAATTGTATAATAATAACAGTGTGCTGATAGACAGGAACACCGGCTCAAGATGGTCTCAATTATTGGGAATGGCATTTGAAGGCCCGCTTATGGGCACAGGCTTGTCTTTTATGCCTGTGTATTGGACACGCTGGAGATTTGCAAAAAATGTTTACTCTGATGCAAAAGTGATGATCACTCCTCAATCTACTTCTTCACGAATTTATGGGCGAGATCCCTACGGTTCTTTCCAAAGAGACGATAGTTACTATCAAGACGAACACATATATTTTCCTCTCACACATTACGACACGCGCTTTCCGGCAAAATCATTGATGTATGTCATAGAAAAGAGTAGGGCGCTTATCGCGATAGATATTGAATATGTGCGAGAAAAGCAGGTGGTAAATTTCTATCTTGGGCCTTATGCGCTTGTTGCAATCTTTGATAATGCGCTCGACACCGTGAAAATTTTTGACAGACGTTATTGGCAAGATCAGGATCCCGGTTTGTTCTATTATCGAAACGGCTTAGTTTACGATTACGCAACACGCAGTATCTGGAATACACAAGGGCAGTGCATCGAAGGATTCTTACAAAATGCCACAATGCCACAGCTTCACGGCTATTATTCTTTTTGGTTTGCCTATGCCGCCATCAATCCCGAAACATTCACTGTGCCGGGAGAAACTGTTGTGCCCGATTCAGCGCTTCAAGATTTCTAACTTAAAAAGAATTTTGCCATGACACAAAGAAAAAAAACTTTTTCGGCGAAGAAATGTGCTTTGTGCATTTTTCTTGTGTATTTTTTATGCGTGCCTTTATGCGCACACAGTCTACCCGTGTATACCGTTGAAGTCTTGAAAAGTGAAACGCATAATGCGTTTTGTTATACTCAAGGGCTTTTCTTTTATGGCGAAAGTCTTTATGAGTCGTGTGGATTGTATGGAGAGTCACAGCTCTCAAGTCAAATTTTAGGGAGTAATTCAGGCGGCACAGAACGTATACTCCACACTTTAGAACCCCAATATTTTGCCGAGGGTGCAGTCTTTGCCGAAGGCTATATCTATCTTTTGACATGGCAAGAAAATACAGCTTTACTCTTTGAGCCTGAAACATTAAACGAAGTGAATCGTTTTACTTATGAGGGCGAAGGCTGGGGGCTTGCTTACGACAATGAAAGGCTGTGGCGCTCCGATGGATCGTCAACACTCTTTGTACATAGCACAAGTGATTTTGCGCAAGAAGAGGGGGCAATAAACGTGCGTATAGGTAATCAAGAAGTGCATGGACTAAACGAGCTTGAATGGGACAGCACGCATAACCTTATGCTTGCAAATGTGTATGGACAAGACGTTATTTTGGCAATAGATATGCAGAGCGGTCAAGTAGTGTTTGCGCTTGATGCTTCCCCTCTCAGAGCAATGGCAATAGAGGACGGGTTAAGTCTTGAGCATGCGCCTTACGACACAGTGCTCAATGGTTTAGCTTTGCGTGAAGACGGACTGTGGGTGACGGGCAAGTTTTGGCCAAAGCTTTATTTATTGCAATGGCCACCTGCCAATTTTGATTTTCCGAATTAAAAAATTCTTACACAGTTATTTGTTTTCTTCTTGTTTTGGAGGGATACCGGCAAGCGCACCGAGTTGCCCTTTAAAAATAACTTCAGTTGCAACACTGTCTGCCAATTCGCCTAAATCCATGAGCTGGTCAAGGAATTCGAGCATTTCAAACCGTCTTGATTCGGCAGAATATTCAAAATCTTCCTTAAAATTGCCTTCAATGTAGTTTTTCATCCGTTCAATTGCTTTAAAATCTAACATAAAAATCCTTTTATTTTGTATAGTTATCATCAACTTAAAAAAATATAGCATAAAACGCAAAAAAAGTCTTGCTTTTTTTTTCAACCTGCTATAGAACTGTTTTCACGTTGCCGCGGTAGCTCAGTAGGTAGAGCAGAGGACTGAAAATCCTCGT
>CAYJPB010000018.1:0-24339 GCA_964371955.1 uncultured Desulfovibrionaceae bacterium
TTATAGGGTTTGCAAAGGGGGTTACCCCCTTTGCCCTCGCCGGAGGCGAATACTATTCTTGTCATCTTCCAATCAAAAAACTAGCGCATTAGGTAACCACCGTCTACGGTAAGAATTGTACCGTTCACGTAGTTTGATGCGTTACTTGCGAGGAATACACATGCGCCCATAAGGTCGTACACGTCACCCCAACGGTTTGAAGGAATGTGTTCGAGGATTTTACGGCTTGCTTCTTCATCGTTACGTGTATCTTCGGTGAGTTTTGTTGCAAAATAGCCGGGAGCGATGGTATTTACTTGAATGTTGAATTGTGCAAGTTCGTCACACATAGCTTTACCAAGTCCTGCAATACCGTGCTTTGTTGCGGCATACGCAGGGTTCCATTGTCCGCCTAAGAATGTGAACAATGAACCGATATTGATGATTTTTCCGCTTTGTTGCTTAATCATATGTTTGCACGCTTCGTGAGTCATTTCAAAAGCAGCTGTTAAGTTGAGGGCAACACATTTATCCCAAGGGTCTCTTGTAAATTGTGTCACATCTTGAATATTGATACCACGGCCGGCACAGTTGATAAGAATATCTACACTGCCAAACTTTTCAACACAGGTGTCTACCACCATTTTACATTGTCCAGGA
Source organism: uncultured Desulfovibrionaceae bacterium (assembly GCA_964371955.1). GTDB lineage: Bacteria > Desulfobacterota > Desulfovibrionia > Desulfovibrionales > Desulfovibrionaceae > CAYJAZ01. The sequence goes on from CAYJPB010000018.1 coordinate 640, forward strand.
GCGGTGATATCGGCAAGAACCAACTCATATTTCACTCCACAAGCCTCAATAAGACCTTTTGTTTCATCATCGTCGCCAACAAGGCTGGCTGCCAAAACGTTAGCGCCTGCTTTTGCCAAAGCCAAAGAGAAGCCTTGACCTAAGCCGGAGTTTCCTCCGGTTACGATTGCGTTTTTCCCTGCAAGAGAGAAAAGGTTTAGGTTAAAATCTGTAATAGCGTGCATATCTGCGTCCTCCGTGTAAATTCTTGATACTCAATGCGTTTAAAACAAAAAAAACGAAAGATATTTAAACAATAAGCAAAATAATTCTGCCTAAAGTAATAAATCTCTCTCGTTTTTCACTCTCTAACGATTGATATATGTTATGTCGTTCCTCTACCATCATTTTTTATAATTTGTCAACATTTAAATTTATTTTTTTCATATTTTTTTTCTTTTATCAATTTACAACTGTTATTTTAGGATGTTACACAACCGCTTCGACATGTTTTCACATACATAAAAAAACCCCTTTGTTAAAATATTATCAATACACTAACAAAGGAGTTGTTCTACATCAATTATATTTAGTTGATATTTATTTTAAAAACATGGATTATTCGGTGGTTGTAGTGTTGTCCGCTGAGCTGTCTGTATTCGTAGAATCACTTGAATCGGTTGACGTGTCGCCCGAAGTATCGCCTGAACTACTGTTTGAATCAGTCTCAGAATCACTGTTATCTGTAGAAGTTTGCGGTTCAAGAATTTCATACACCTCTGCCAAACTTACCACTCTACCATCTGAAAGCCTTAGATATTGTTCACCATTATAGGTACTTACACCGTCTACGGTACCGCGTACTTGCGTATCGGTGGTGACCACATCACCATTCGCATCAGTAGCGCTGATACCAATAGTGTATACGCCATCAAGCGCTTGTTCACCGTTGGCAAGTTTACCATCCCACTGAAATTCATTAATACCGGCGGCAGTTGCGGGAAGTGGCACACTGGCAACAATTTGACTATTACTATCGAAGATATTCACAGCACCTGTTGCAATGTCTTCATCAGAAGCGTAGTAAACCGTTGATGAAACACCTTTTTCAAGGCTGATACCATACCCTCTTGCAGAAACGTCAAGCCCGATAAATGATGAAGCGCCGACTGTCAATTGCTTGTCTTGTGCATCGACAAGTTCGTCCATGCTTTCGTTCATACTCATCATTTGTTCCATAGAGGTGAACTGTGCCAACTGGGCAACAAATTCCGTATCTTCCATCGGATTTAATGGATCTTGATACTGAAATTGTGTGACCATGAGCATCAAAAACGCGTCTTTATCGAGTTCACTACCCGATCCCGTGAGCTCATTCATGGGATTAAAGGCTGTATTATAGCTATTTGTAATGGCTTGTGACATATTGATATCCTCTAAGCAACAAGGTTAAGGTAGGAATTATTTTCTTCAAAAGTATAACTTTCGTCTGATTGTAGCAAGTTTCGTGCCAAATCCAATTCCTCACTTGAAAGTGCGTCTTCGGGAATAACACCCATTTCAATTCCACGCCCTAAAACTCTTAATCTGTTCAATTCTGCCACTTGTTGTTGCATATTTTCGTATTGTTGCGATTGACTTGAACTTGCATTTTCATTATTTGATTGTGCAAATTGGAAATTATCGGAAGATTTCAAATCCACTTCAATCGATTCAATCTTGATTCCTTGATTTTCCAATTCACGCTTAATTGCGTCTACTTGCTGATTGATAACATGCATTGTTTCTTGCTTTTCCGGTTGAATTTGCGCTGTCAACTCACCGTTCTTTGAAGTCATTATCACTGTAAGCGCACCAAGTTCCACAGGATTTAATTCAACTTCCAATTTTGTCATTTCGCTCTTCATAGCTTGAAGAAGAGCATCTTCCACTTGCTTGGAAAGAGTTGGAGCATAGGAAGTGGTTTCGCTTCGGGTAGTTGCGTTTTGTTGCACTTCAAATGCTTGAGCACTCTGACCGCTTTGGTTAAAAGAATTACTTTGATCTTTATTTGACTTTGTTGAAGAGCTATCCTTAGCGAATGAAACGGCGCTTCTTAATGATTCGCTCAAACCCGATGCAAGTGAAGTAGGATCTTTAAAGTTTTCAATTGCTCCGCTGTTTTCCAGTAACTTTAGCTGACTGAGAAGCACTTCTTGCTGTAATTCATTATCCTTGAAAGATTGCAAAACATCAGTCAAGTGCGTGTTTTCCATAGTCAAACGAGTTAATTCCGTTTGCTTTGTTTCATAATTTCTTGTACTTTCTTCAAATTCTATGCGCTGACGAGCTTCTTGTTCAAGCACTTCGAGCTTATCGCCCAAAGCCGCAGTAAGTTCTTTTAATTCGTCCTGCTTACGGTTCATTTCGTTTCGCGCTGAAGCCATCAAAGTATTGAAATCGTCCTTTGAAAGACTTACTTGATCTAAGTCTGCAAGCATATTTTCAAGCTTTGCTTGTTCTTCATCCGAAAGTTGCAACATCGAACCCAATGCGCCTAATTCTTCACTCGAGAATGTAACAGAACCTTTTGCCTCAATAGCATTAGCTATGGCATCGAGTGCTTGTTCAGCATCTAATGTTTGCAAATTTGCAAGAATACTTTCTCCATTTGCCGCGTCACCGGCAAGTTTTTGTGAAAGACTGAGAAGCTGTTGTTCTTCAAGTTTTGTGAGCGCTTCATTTTCGCCCATAAGCGCAGCCATGGCACTTTCTAAAATTTCTTCACTTGAAACACCATTAATATTTTGTCCTGCCTCACCGATTGCATGGAGAGCGTTTTGATTCATATAGCCCTCACCCATTAAATCATCGAGAAGTTTAGTGACTTCATCTTGATTAAAGCGTATTCCACCGTCGGCAGAATTTGCCGTATCATGCATTGAATATGGAGACATGAAGAGGTTATCAAAGGAAGATTCTTCCCCGTTGTTTGCCATACCGTATGCATTTTCTTCAAAGTCTCTCAAAATGTCCGCCGCCATAGCCTCCACATCACTCAATTGCTCCATAGCATGCATAGAGGCATTATTCAACTGATTGTAATAATTTTGAATATATGCCGCGCCCTCTTCCAATTGTGCCTGCATTGCTTCATTATTTTCTTCACGAATAAAATCGCTGAAAGAAGAACCCGCCTGCATTTCTTGAACGCCTGCATATGCTCTGCTCATCGCACTTGAACCTCGTGATACCGCACTTTGCACATCTTCAAATATAGACTGTAAAAATTGCATACTTATTACCTCTCGGGAAAAATATTGCAAATTGCGTGCCACTTAAGAAATTTTAAAAAATATACAATGTCACAAAAAAGTAATGAAGACGTAACAAAATTGTAACATTTGCGATATAGTTTCTTTTCAACGAAGCAATTCAACGATGAAATTCGGCGAAGCAATTCGTATCAACAAAAAAATTTGGAGAAATCATGTTAAAATCATTCTTTTCAGCAATCATTGCATCAATGCTTTTTGTAAGCACTGCCGCAGCAAGTGAAATTGTAGTTAACGGCTCAACCACCGTTTTGCCAATCATTCAAAAAGTTGGCGAAGCATATATGGCAGCTAACCCTGACGTAAACATCGCTCTTTCAGGCGGCGGTTCAGGTAACGGCATTAAAGCTCTTATCGACGACCTTGCCGATATTGCAATGGCTTCACGTGAAATCAAAGAAGAAGAAATTGAACAAGCACAAGCAAACGGTATCGAACCTTATGCAGTAGCTGTTGCTCTTGACGCTTTGGTTCCTGTTGTTCACCCATCAAATCCCGTGAGCGACTTGACTCTTGAACAGTTGAATGATATCTACACAGGCGAAATCACCAACTGGGAAGAACTTGGCGGCGAAGACAAAGAAATTGTTGTGATTTCTCGTGATACTTCTTCAGGCACATATGAAACTTGGGAACTTTTTGTAATGGGTGACGACAGAGTTATGCCCGGCGCTCTTCTTCAAGCTTCAAACGGCGCTGTAGTTCAAGCTGTTTCAGGCAACGCAAACGCCATCGGTTACATCGGATACGGTTATGTTGACGATTCTACAAAACCTTTGATGGTTGGCGGCTTGGAAGCTACTCCTGAAAACGCTTTGGAAAGATCTTGGCCCCTCGCTCGTGAACTTTGGCTCTACACCAACGGAACCCCCGAAGGTGATATAGCAAGCTTTATCGATTACGCAATGTCACCAGAAGGACAAGCCTACGTAAAAGAAGTTGGCTTCATTCCTTTCAACTAGAATATTTTTCGAGAGGCATTATGCCTACGGGGAAACCATGATTTTGAAAGAAAATTATTTCCACATCAAGGTTTCCCCGTCAGGAATGTCCTGCTCCCAAACCCTCACCCCTTCCTTCTAAAACTTTTTAATACCACCGCTTATTATGTATAGCTTAATATCAAAATGTTGTGGTAGCGGTGGGGCGAAACAATTTGATTATGTAACTTTATCGGGAAATGTGTCAGCACTTCCCTTTTGACATATTATAGTAAAATAATACCGCTAACATGCTTTATACTCAAATATGCAAGAGCTCTCATAAAAACCACTGAACCAAACGCAAGCCTTTAGGCTTGCAAAAATCGTCACTTGCCTTTTCCCCACACTCACTTCACTGATGTAAAGGGCGAGCATGAATGAAATAATACAAATTTTGACAAGTGAGTGTGGGGCTTAGTGACGATTTAAGCAGGGCATGTGGGTGTTCCCCAAGAGGGTACACAAGGGCGGCACGCCCGTTAGCACCCTCTTGGGCCGTCGGAGACAAAAAAGAAAGATTGAAATTGGTTTTATAATGGAAACCACAAAGCGAACTCTTGTAATATAGTACTACTTTATAACAATAACAACACTAACCCAATTGAGAATTTTATGTGGACAAAACGCTTGCTTAAGGAATTAATTGTCAAGATGAGCTTAACGATTATTGCCTTTATAGCACTTTTATCACTGGTAGGAATTTGTATTTTCTTACTGGCAAACAGTCTTCCTTTATTTGAAAATTATTCACTTATGGAATTTTTGTTTGGAATGTATTGGTATCCAACCGACAGTCCTGCTGATTTCGGAATTCTGCCACTAATTATCGGCTCGCTTGCAGTTACCATACTTGCCTGTATTATTGCAGTGCCTTTAGGTGTGGCTACGGCGGCGTATCTTGCTGAGATTGCGCACACTAATACACGCAGGATTATTAAACCTTTTGTTGAATTACTTGCGGCGCTTCCCTCTGTTGTTATCGGCTTTTTCGGTATGGTTATTGTTGCGCCCTTTTTGCAAAATACTTTTGGTATCGCAACAGGGCTAAACCTTTTCAATGCCGCTTTAATGCTTGCATTTATGAGTGTGCCTACAATATGCAGTATTTCAGAAGATGCCATGCATTCTGTTTCGCGTGCGCTGCGTGAAGCAAGCCTTGCACTCGGCGCAACCCAATGGGAAACGCTTATTCGTGTGGTTATTCCTTCTTCTTTGTCAGGTATCGGAACAGCTGTAATGCTTGGCATGAGTAGGGCAATCGGTGAAACAATGGTTGTGCTTATGGTTGCAGGCGGCGCGGCGCTTATCCCCGATTCAATTTTCGATCCTATTCGACCAATGCCCGCTTCAATTGCCGCTGAAATGGCAGAAGCTCCTTACTTCTCCGATCATTATTTGGCACTTTTTGCAATCGGGCTTGTGCTCTTTATATTCACATTCTGCTTCAATTTCATAGCTTTCAGAATTACCGAAAAACACAAACAAGTCGGCTCTTCGGGCTTGTAGCATATCAAAATATTATATTTATAATGATGGTAACAGAAATAGTCTTCGCCTCCGGCAAGGCCAAAGGGGGTAACCCCCTTTGGAAACCCTAACAGCTTGCTCCACATCAACACCCATAGATTATATTTTACCAAATTTACCTCCCATCGAGGTTTTCAAAGGAAATTATTTCCTTTGGCCCCGCCGGAGGCGAATCATATACATGTCTACATCATTTAAGGAAAAAAATTATGTCAACAACCCCATTAAATAAGATGCCCGATCCTGCCTATCGCTTCAGAAAACAGGCTTTTATGTTTGGCATGCTCCGCTTTTCAGCAGTTATAAACGTGCTTGCGCTTATAGGAATTTGTGCCTTCTTGGTGATAAATGGCTTGCCCGCGCTTTCGTGGGAATTTGTGAGTCAATTCCCCAGAAATATGATGACTGAGGGCGGAATTTTACCCTGTATTATAGGAACAATAATTTTAGCTGTCGGCGCGATGGTGATATCATTTCCCATCGGTGTTGCATCGGCAATCTGGCTGAATGAATACGGTTCACGCTCACCTTTTGCCCGATATATTCGCCTTGGGGTGAACAATTTGGCGGGTGTTCCCTCTGTTGTGTTTGGTTTGTTCGGGCTTGCTTTCTTTGTGACTTATCTTGGAATGGGCGTGAGCATTTTAGCAGGTGTATGTACGCTTGCCGTTCTCACTTTACCAATGATTATCAGCACATCGGAAGAAGCGCTCAGGCAAGTGCCCGATGCATGGCGTGAATCAAGCCTTGCACTTGGCGCAACAAAATCGCAAACAATTTGGCGTGTGGTTATGCCCTCAGCTTTTCCGGGTATGTTGACAGGCGCTATTTTGGGGCTTGCTCGCGCGGCTGGGGAAACAGCGGCAATTATGTTTACTTCCGCCGTGTTTTCGACGGCAAAATTGCCTGATTCTATTTTCTCATCTGTTATGGCTTTACCGTATCATATGTATGTACTTGCTACAGCCGGAACAGAAATCGAGAAAACTCGCCCCTTGCAATACGGTACAGCACTTGTTTTGCTCATTCTTGTACTTGGTATGAACCTTATCGCCATTATTATACGTGACCGTTTACAAAATAAGAAACACTAATGAATACTTACTTAATGTCCTCATTCTTACTTGTTTTTTCTGCCGCAACGATATTATTCGGCAGGGTGAACAATTTAATATACACGCTTTTGAGTATGTTTGCCATCACTCTTCTGCTTACGTATTTTATCAATAAGATTTATCAAAGGCGTTGGAATAAAGCGATTGAGCAGATAAAAATTGTTGTGGATAACACCGCGAACGGCGACAGTGAAAACACACCTCTTCTTCCGCCTAAAGCAGAATATCAAGAGCTTGCGTATTCCGTTTCTCAAATGGCGGAAAGAGTGAATAATCAATTGAGGTTAATGCTTGCACAAAAAAGCGAATTAATGAGTATCCTCGACAGTATCAATGCAGGTGTAATGCTTGTGGACGGCAGAGGGAATATTCTGAACTTGAACGCCGCTTTCTCGCAACTTTTTCCCGCAGTTTTCACAAAAGAATTGCACAATTATTTCCATAAAAATTCTTTGGAAGTTTTTAATGAGCCGGAACTTGAGCAACTTATCCAAAACTCGCTTGATTCCATAAAAAGCTTCAATTCCTTGCATATGAAGCTGGATACAAAAACATTTCAAATCAATACAACAAAATCTATTCTGGTAAACGATACTAAAGAAGAAACGCAACTGGTATTGATATTCCACGACATCACGCAACTGGTGAACCTTGTTGAAATTAAAAGAGATTTGATAGCCAATGCCTCACACGAATTGCGCACACCGCTCACTGCTATTCTTGGCTATGCAGAAACACTTGAGGATATTTTGTCTGAGGGCAAAAAGTCTTTTGGAAATACTGAAAAAGAATCGACAATTGATATTGAAAATGCATTACATTTCAATAATATCATCATCAAAAACACAAAGTTTCTTGATAGAATTGTCAATGAACTTCTTTTGCTTTCGCTTGTGGAGAATAATGCAGATAAAAGCGAAAACGCCTGTTCAAGTATAGGCGAAGCATTTACTCAAGCCCTTGAAGAATGTACGCCACAACTTGAAGAAAAAGAATTGCAACTCGTCAATGGTTTAAATTTTTCAGAAAAAGTTGCTATTGATGCGGACAAGTTGAGCCAAGTTTTCAGAAATCTACTTGAAAACGCCATTCGTTATTCGCCTGCGCAAAGTCCTATTGCACTGCAATCACATAATGACGGACAAAATTTGAGTATAATTATTCAAGACTATGGTGTAGGTATTCCAAAGGAAGATCTAAACAGAGTTTTTGAAAGATTTTATAGGGTTGAAAAACACAGGTCCCACAACGGCACAGTGTCAACGGGATTGGGTTTATCTTTATGCAAACACATTGTGGAACAAGCAAAAGGCAATATTTGTGCCATTTATCGTGCAGATGAACTTCTTCATAGAGGCGAACCTGTCGGCGCAACTATCCGCTTCACACTTCCACTGTATAATAAATAATGGAGTATACATGTCAGAATCAATTAAAATTCAAGCAAAAAATTTAGATTTCTTCTATGGAGAGTCACAAGCGCTTTTCGATATCAATCTTGATTTTTACGACAAAAAAGTTACCGCATTGATTGGCCCTTCAGGGTGCGGAAAATCCACATTTTTACGCTGTCTTAACAGAATGAACGATCTTATTCCTCGTACACGCGTGAAAGGTACGATTTTACTTGACAACGAGTCAATTTTGGAAAATAAAGACAGTGTAGACCTCAGACGTAGAGTCGGTATGGTTTTTCAAAAGCCAAACCCTTTTCCAAAAACTATTTTTGAAAATGTTGCCTACGGTTTGCGTGTAAACGGCATAAAAGACGAAACATATATTGCCGAAATGGTTGAAAAAAGTTTAAAACGTGCAGCCTTGTTCAATGAAGTTAAAGATAGATTGCAATCTTCTGCCTTAGGCTTATCAGGCGGTCAACAGCAACGCCTTTGTATTGCCCGTGCACTTGCTGTTGAACCCGAAGTTCTGCTTATGGACGAACCCGCTTCTGCCCTCGACCCCATCGCCACACAGCACATCGAAGAAGGTATTCACGAGCTGAAATCACAGCTCACTATCATTATTGTTACGCACAATATGCAACAGGCAGCCCGCGTTTCAGATAATACAGCCTTTTTCTACATGGGTAAATTGATTGAATTTTCCGAAACTGGAAAGCTTTTCACCAACCCTGATTTGAAGCAAACAGAAGATTATATCACAGGACGTTTCGGCTAAACAATACCGCTACAAAGTATTGTGACATAACAATTTATTACAATAAAGGAATTAGTATGGATCCAAGAACACATATAGAAAATCATGTACATATGCTTATTGACGATTTGCGCACACGTCTTCTTTTTATGGCTTCAAAAAGTCAGCACGCTTTTGAAAGTACATGTACAGCACTTGAAAAATTTGACTACGATTTAGCAGAGCAAATCATTGACGGCGACGAAGAAATTAATGAACTTGAAGTAGAAATAGATGATTCTGCTCTCAGTATTCTTGTAAGAACGCAACCCGTTGCCAGTGACTTGCGCTTGCTTGTTGTTGCTATTCGCCTTGTGACAGAGCTTGAGCGCATTGCCGATGAATCTTCAAATATTGCCACGCGAGTTGTACTTATGCGTGAGCAAAACCCCACGCAACTTCCTGAAACCCTTTTGAATCTTTCTCGCAAAGCACAATTAATGCTTGACGAAAGTATTACCGCTTTCAAAGACAAAAACTCTCACCTCGCCCAAACACTTCGCACACAACACGATGAAATTGTTGGGCTTATGGTAAAAAGCCTTGAATATTGTATCACTTCAATTTCCAATAAAACACTTTCTCCGTGGTTAGCAATGCATTATATACTTATCACACGTGCGCTTGAACGTATTGCAGGCAGAGCTGTGAATATTGCCGAGCACACATACTTCCTTGTTGAAGGAATAAATATTAAACACAGAGCAATTAAGTAAAGGGAATAATCCCAACCTTTATATATACTGTCAATAGAGCTAACAATGAATCCTTACTTAAAAGAATTAGAAAACGAAAGTCTTTATATTATGAGAGAAGCATACGCAAGCTTTAAAAATCTTGCCATGCTATATTCAATCGGTAAGGATTCATCTGTGCTCTTGCATTTAGCCAGAAAAGCTTTCTATCCAAATTCTGTGCCTTTTCCGTTGCTTCATGTGGATACCACATGGAAATTCAAGGAGATGATAGATTTTCGTGATATGATTGCCCAAAAACATACACTTGATTTGCGTGTATATTCTAACCCAAGCGGAAAAGAGAATAATATCACACCTTTCAGCGTTGGTTCGTCACGTTATACTGATATTATGAAAACTCAAGCTCTCAAACAGGCACTTGATTTATATACTTTTGATGCAACTATCGGCGGTGCTAGAAGAGATGAAGAGAAATCTCGAGCAAAAGAGCGTATTTTTTCTGTGCGAACAAATCACCGCTGGGAACCGAGAGCGCAAAGGCAAGAGCTTTGGAATAATTACAATACGCACTTAGCACATAACGAAACTATGCGCGTATTTCCGCTGTCAAACTGGACTGAACTTGATATTTGGGAGTATATACGTGAAGAAAATATCGAAATAGTCCCTCTTTACTATGCAAAAAAACGCCCTGTGGTTTTTCATGCAAATACTTGGCTTATGATTGACGACGTCTCAAAACTGCCACCCAATTTGCTAGATAAAAATGCAAAAATTGAAGAAAGAAATGTACGCTTCAGAACTCTGGGCTGTTGGCCTCTTTCCGGCTGTTTTGAATCCTCTGCTTCAAACCTTGATGAAATTATCGAAGAGCTGAAAGCAACAAGATATTCAGAAAGACAAGGAAGACTTATTGACTCCGATCAAGTAGGCTCTATGGAGATTAAAAAGCAAGAGGGATATTTTTAATGAATAATAATCAACATAAAGATATAGTTAGACTTATTACTTGCGGAAATGTAGATGATGGAAAAAGTACATTAATCGGACGCATGCTTTATGATAGCGGAGTGTTGTACGATGATCAATTGAGAAAGCTTGAAGAATCAAAACTCACAGACGGGCAACTGGATTATTCCACACTTTTAGACGGTTTGTTGTCCGAGCAGGAACAGTCAATCACTATTGACTTGGCGTATCGTTCATTCGCTACCGATAAAAGACGCTTCCTTATTGCCGATGCCCCGGGACACGAAGAATATACAAGAAATATGATAACGGGTGCAAGCCATGCCGAATTGGCAATTTTACTTGTAGATATAACAAAAGCTCGCAATAATATTGAAAATAATGAAACGCTTCTTGTGCAAACAAGACGCCATTTATCTATTGTATCTCTTATGGGAATAAGCCACGTTGTTATTGCAATCAATAAAATTGATGCGCTTGATTACTCATACGAATACTATAGCAAGGTGAAAACGTTTTGCGAAAAATACGTTAAAAATCTTGCTATTAAACATATTGATTGTGTTCCTGTTTCGGCACTTTGCGGAGATAATATTTGTCACAAAAGTGCGAATACTCCTTGGTATACCGGGGAGACTTTGCTTACAATCTTAGAAAATTTTGAAAAACCCACCTACCATGAAGAATTTATATTCCCTGTACAACAAGTTGTTCCTTTTTACGAGGATAATGATAAAGCTCATCTAAAAAGAGCGCTCGGCGGAACAGTATTATCGGGTGAAATTTCAATTAATCAAGAAGTTACAATTTTCCCCTCAAAAGGAAAAACAAATATACAATCTCTTTTTACATTCGATAAAAAGCTTGAAAAAGTCAAAGAAGGCGATGCTATAAATCTTGTTATCAGTGATGAAATTGATATCGCAAGAGGCTATATTATAGCTGAAAATCCTGAGACAATCGGTGTTTCAGACATGTTCGCTTCACATATCATTTCCATGGATACAAAAGATATAATTGTTGGCAGAACATACCTTTGTAGGATTGGTTTTTATGAAGCAACCGCAACAATTTTAGAAATTTCAGCAAAATTAAATTTAGAAAATCAAAATGAGCAAAATGCAAAATTTTTGAAAAATAATGAAATCGGACGCATAAAATTTTCTCTTTCACGTCCTTTACCCTATGTTCCTTATGCAAAGAACAAGCAACTCGGCTCTTTTTTGTTTATCGACCCAATATCCGCACAAACCATTGCTTGTGGCATGATAACATATGAACTGTACAGAAGTAATACTGTTGTGTGGCATAAGTTTGACCTTAGTCCTCAAATGCTTGCCGAACAAAAAAGTCAAAAACCTTTTGTCTTGTGGTTTACAGGCTTGTCAGGATCGGGTAAATCCACTCTTGCAAATGTTCTTGGTAAAATACTTTATGCGAAAGGAAAGCATATCTATCAGCTTGATGGCGATAATTTAAGGCACGGTCTCAATAAAGATTTAGGCTTTACAGAGGCCGATAGAGTGGAAAATATCCGCAGAGCCTCACATGTTTCAAAACTTATGTGTGATGCAGGGCTTATTGTGCTTGCCACATTCATTTCACCTTTTGAACAAGACAGAGAAAACATACGCACAGTTTTTGAAGAAAATGAATTTTATGAAGTTTTTCTAGATACTCCTCTTGAAGTTTGTGAACATCGTGACCCCAAAGGGCTTTATAAAAAAGCACGAAAAGGAGAAATCCCCAATTTTACAGGTATTTCTTCGCCCTTTGAAAGACCTATTAACCCTGATTTGCATCTTGATGGAAATAAATCGATTGAAGAGTTGTGCCAAGAAGTTTTAGTTTTTATTGATTCTATCAATTGCTAGTCTGCGGCTATATCAAATTTATTCCATTGCGCTAAACCGTATAAAGACAAGCCTGAGAAAGCGAATTTGTTTGTTGTATGATTGAAATCTCCATACGATTCCAAATAACCGCCACCGCCTGTCACGATTGAGTGAGGGTTCAAGGGCGAAACACGCTCAAAAACTTGCAAGCATAAAATGCACAAAGAAACTTCAGAAAGAGTGTTTTTCGCAATATCCATTTATTTTTTTCTTTGCTCACTGGGAAGAGGAATGCCGAGTACACGCATGCGAGAGCGCATGGTTGCTGGATGTAAGCCAAGCAATGCTGCAGCACCGTTCTTTCCTTGAATTTTCCCTTTTGTTTCTTGTAACGCTCTTTGAATTTCTTCGGATGTTAGAAATTTACTTGAACTTCTCTTTATTGGAGCAGTGTAGCTTTCCTCCAAGAAGCTAAAATTAAGCTCTTTTTTATTGCGAGCAATTGCCACAATCAGTGCTCGCTCTATGGTGTGCCGCAATTGCCTTATGTTTCCCGGCCATGCATAATTGAGTAGAAATTGCAGTGAGCTATAACTTATTGTTGGAGGGGTTTCAAGCTGGAAATTTTTCACAAATAATTTATAAAAATATTCTATTAAAATCGGAATATCCCTTTTTCTTTCAATAAGGGAAGGAATACTTACAGGAAAAACGTTGAGGCGATAATATAAATCTTCTCGAAACGAATCGTGTTTCACCATTTCCCATAAATTTTTATTTGTTGCGGCAATAACACGTATATCAAGTTTGATTATGCGATCACCGCCAACTCTTTGTATTTCATGATTTTCTAAGACGCGCAATAATCGAGTTTGTGCATTTTTTGAAAGTTCACCTATTTCGTCAAGATATATTGTACCACTGTTTGCCTGCTCAAAATAGCCTTTCTTTTGTTGAATAGCACCGGTGAACGCTCCTCTTTCATGTCCGAATAATTCGCTTTCCAAAAGAGTTTCAGGAATAGCACCGCAATTCACACGTATAAACGGCTTTGCAAAGCGTGGAGATAAAGCGTGAATTGTTTCTGCTATCATTTCCTTTCCCGAACCGGTGGGGCCTGTAATAAGCACAGAAGAATTAAGCTTGGCAACACTACTTACATCCGACATGATTTCTTTCATGTCCGGGCATGCACGAAGCTGTTCTTCAAAAGTTACAGGCAAAGGACCATTTGGGGTTAACCTTAAGTAACCTTTTGCATTTTTGATATAAAACGAAGTAATCAGCTGTTGAAGCAAGGGACGCAAAGTAAGAAATAAATGCGCGTGTTCCTCTGTAAATGAACGTCTTGTTTCTGAAATAAACATAAGAACTATATGAAAACTTTGATCTTCACTCATGTACATGCATGAAGAAAGGCTAGATTTGGGATTATAGGGATAGTATTTAAGCGGTTCAAAATATTGATCATACTGCCTTACAGTTGGATCGGACAAAAATATTTCATTATAATCTTCGCCCCAAAATTTTTTGAGTACAGAAAGAGGAAAAATATTTGTCAATTGATACTGCGATGTGGGAATATCTAAATTTTTTGTGTACTCAATAATTTTTGTGAAAATTTTATCATTTCTGTCGATAGTGTGACATATAACCGTATTAAAGGGTATTTTATCTTTTAAAAATTCAAAAAACGTAAAAATGGCATTTTCTTCGGGTAATGCTTGAAATGCCGCATCAGTGAGCTCTTGATAAAGTTTTTCCATAGATTTATTTCATCCGTTGTTGTTTTTTCATGCTTAATACTTTTTCATGCTTAGCACTTTTTTCACTTGTTAATATGCTTTATATACAGCAAGTATAATTATTATGCAAGACTAAAAAGCATGAAAAATTATAGGTTGCTGTAGAAAAATAACACATAATATATTGTTTTTATTTTATATTTAATGATGGCATACTAATTGCATTATTTTTCACAAAATAACCTTTCAAAGGAGTGCCTTATGCAAAAAAATGCTATTGTTATGATGTTTGATACTTTGCAGTATAATTATGTTGGTTGTTACGGTAATTCATGGATTCAAACCCCAAATATGGATAGACTGGGCCGTGAAGGAACAATTTTTGAAAATTCATATACAGAGGGTTTACCTACCATTCCCTGCCGCCGAGCTATGCACACCGGTCGCTTCACGCTTCCCTATAGTGGGTGGACTCCTCTTTCTATGGAAGATACAACTATTGCGGATCTTTGTTGGGGTAGACCAATCGATACTGCTTTTATTTTTGATTCAGCACCGCACCGTCTACCAAAATTCGGCTTTACACGAGCTTTTGACAAAGTTTGGTTTATTCATGGGCATGAGGCAGATCATTATTATTATGATAATGAAGAACTTATCCATCTCAAAATTGAAGACTATTATGAAGAAAGCAGTTATCAAGGATATTTGAATAAAAGGGGCGGAGTGATTACTAACAGAACCGCAACCGAAGAAATTGTCGCTTTCTTGAAAGCCAGACAACACGGTGGCGAAAAAGAAGAAAATCGCTATGTTGCAAAAACAATAACTAAAGCTATCGAATACTTGGGGCAAGTAGACAGAAATAAACAATTTTTCCTTTGGGTTGATTCATTCGATCCACATGAACCTTGGGATCCGCCATCAGTTTATAATCCTGACATTCCTTCAACACGTTATGACCCCGACTACACAGGAAAAGATGAATTTTTACCCTTCCCGGACTTGGTTGAAGGAATTTATACTGAACCTCAACTTCATCACATACGCATGCTTTATGCAGAGCTTGTTACTCTTTGTGATAAATATTTAGGCAAATTACTTGACGCCGTGAGAGATTTGGGCTTTGAAGAAAACACTTTGTTCATGATGGTTTCCGATCATGGACAACCCTTGGGAAATGGAGAGCACGGACACGGGCTTATGCGTAAATTGCGCCCATGGCCATATGAAGAACTTGCGCACACACCCCTTATTGTGCGTTGCCCCGGAACAAAACCAGGGCAAAGAAATAAATCTTATGTACAATCCTGCGACGTTGCACCAACTGTGTGCGATTGGCTCGGCATAGGTATACACCCCGATATGCAAGGACACAGCCTTTTACCGATGATGCGAGGTGAAGTTGAAAAAGTTCGTGACTTTGCAGTAGCCGGATATCACGGTTATTCATGGTCGATTATTAATGACGATTGGTCCTATATCCACTGGATAAAAGAAGCAACAAGCACAAAAGATCTTCTTGCTAACTTCTATGGTGCAAGTGCCGCCGAATCAAGCGCACACTTAAAAGGTTCAGGTAAGTCTAACTTCTTTGGGAATGAAGACAAGAAAATTGCAGTTCCCAAAGAAAAAGAAGAAGATGTCCAAAAACGTTATAAAGAAGCCGCAACTCTTGACGGTGCAGATCAGTGGACATGTACTCCCGGCAGTTCAACTGAAGTTCCGGAAAAAGATGAACTTTATGATCGCAAAAACGATCCATATCAACTCAATAACCTTATTGAAACACATCCGGAAGCCGCAAAGATGATGTATGATATGCTACGCGAATTTATGACAGAAATGACTTTAATGAAATAAATACTAACCAAAGCGCATGATATGTGAGTATCTGTATCCTACATTATGCAGATACTCACATAAAATTTATAATGCAACATTATTCAAAATTTTGAATATTCTGAGCGCCTTTACACTATCGACAAGTTGACTTATGTATGATTTTGTGTATTTTTTCACGTGAAAAATATGACATACAATTAAAATAGGTAGTTAGTAAAATAGTTGTGCAAAGATATAACCCTTTCATGTCGTATCCTTTTGGAGGAAATTATGCAAGAACTAGGCTCAGCCCCTTATCCTTTCGAACTTTTTGTTTCTCTTGGCTGGATAGCGCTATTTTTATTGATTGGCGCCGTTTTAAGAATGAAGATTTCTCTGTTTCAAAAATATCTCATTCCCGGTTGTATGGCAGGCGGGTTGATTGGTTTTCTTTTTGTGAACAGTGGTATAACCGACTTTTTGGGGCCTTTTGCTCCTAACTTTCAATCACTTGAGGGTATAATTTACCATATCTACAATCTGACTTTTGTCGCTATGGGATTCACCTTTGGTGGCAGCAAAGGCACCGGAAAGAAGAAAAATGCAATACTTGCCGCAAATACATTAAGATGTTCACTTTCTACAACTATGATGGTTTATTGGCAACAAACCGTCGGTATAATGGTTATTTTTCTGTTCAACCTCTTTGTGGGTACACAATTGCTTGAAACCGCGGGTTTATTGGTTGCCAGAGGTTTCAGTATGGGCCCCGGACCTGCTATCGCACAAGGTGCCGCATATGAGCAAGCAGGATTCCCCGGCATGGTGGGCTTAGGGCTTACTTATGCAGCTTTGGGCTATATTGTTGCTATCATTGTGGGTATTCCCGTAGCAAATATCATTATGCGTAAACGTGGCATAGTTTCAAATGGTGTACAAGCTTCAGACGAAGAAAAGCGCGGCGTATACGAAACTGAAACCGCACCTTCTGGCGGTAAGTTAACATTCATGGGTACAAATATTGATACGCTATCATTCCACTTGGGATTACTCTTACTTACCTATGCGCTTGCCTATCTTGTCATGTCTTTTGTGGCAACACTTTTATCGCCGCAAACTGCAACCATGATTTGGTCATTATTTGCCTCTATCTTTTGTCTTCCATTAGGTTTATTTGTCCGAGTTGTATTTCTTAATAAAGTATGTAAAGCGGGCCATCTTTACGATCAAGGTTTCCATTCACGCATACTCAATACCATGATTGACTTGGTTGCTGTGGGTGCATTGGTTGGTATTCAGGTAAGTCTACTTATTGAATGGATGCCTATTGTTATTATTTCCGCAATCATCACGTCATTCACAACCTTATTCCTCTACTACACCTTAACAAAGAAAGACGCACAATTCGGCGAAGAAAGATTATTGGGTATGCTTGGCGTAAGTACGGGAACCATCACGTCGGGGCTTGTGCTTATACGCATGATCGACCCGGACTATAAAAGCTCCGTTCCTTTTGAACTCAGTCTTATGTCTATTCCTTCTATGATTATTGTTGTGTCATTACTTCCGATTACTCTGCCTTTCGGTTTTGCACAGGTATTCTACGGAAAATCATGGCTCTATCCGATATCATACTCCGTCGGTTTCTTCATTCTTTTCTATATTGCCGCATATGTATGGGGACGTGTTGTAGATAAAAAGCAACGCAAAATGATGGAAGAACAGGCATCATAGAGCATCTATTTATTTCAAGCAATTTCGCTAAAATGTTATTCGCCTAAAATTTCCTATTTGAATTATAGCTTTGCGCAAAATATCCCTTGTTTTGCTTATATAACAAATATGAAATTTTAGGCACTGCCATTTAAATCTTATTTTTGAGCTATGTCTTCATTTTTGTCGTTGAGGAAAGTCGAGTGATTTTGAAATTATAAATAAGACTTTGAGCAAAACAACGGAAACAATTATTTTATTGTTATTGCACTTTGAAAAAAATCCCTTACAGCAAAAAACTTCGCAAAATTTCTAATCTTAAAAAACACATTCGCATAAAAATATTCTTCATTTTCCCCTTAAGATATTATATTTTCGTCCGATAAGATGTATACCATGTGTAGCGTGGAAGAGAATGAATTATTTTAAACTAAATGAGGAATTATGAAATTATTTTATAAACTTATTCTCCCTTGTCTTCTTTTTGTGTGCATAGGGCTTGGCATTGTTATTCTGGCAAAGCTTTAGCTTGAGTAGTCAAGCACTGATTGCGGCAAACGAAGAAAAAGTAACTGTGGCAAATTCAAGCGCCACTGAAAACTTATCAACTCTTTATTCTTTTGATAAGCTGAACGCCATATCCTTTTCTCTTTCCACTTTCTTCAAACCTTACCTAATAGGTACAGAACTTGAAAGAGAAGCAAACCTTGAAGCTTCTAAGAAAAGAGTTGTAGACACAAGAAGAACATACAGCTATGCCGAAGTAACGCTTGTTGATGCAAACGGGCGCATACTTCTCAGCAGTAATGACAGTGTAGAAGGTAACTCCGTAGCGAACTCTGACTTCTTCCAAGTAGCAATACGGGGCGAAATCACAATCGGCAACCCGTTTTTATATGATGGGCAATTAGCATATTCTGTTGCAGCACCAATTTATGATTACGACGGCACTGCTGTTATCGGTGTTATCTACATATTTAACTTCATCGATGAAGGCATTGCCGATAGGTTGGTATCCGGCGAATACGGTACTTTTATGGTTGTTGATACAAACGGTATTGCTTTCTTGCATAATGATGCAAATCAAGTTCTTAGATATAATGTCAATAATAGCGACATATTATCACACTTACATGAGGAAAACGGCATATACCGCGGTGAATTTATTTCAGACGATGGCAGACATAAAATTGCCTACATGACAACAATTGACGAACCCGGTTGGAAAATCATCAATATTTCAGATTTGATTGAGCTTGAAGAATCAAGTATAGAAATCAGAGATAAGAGTATTCTTATTGCGATATGCGTTGCCGCCTTTATTGCTGTACTGATGTTTATTATAATAAGCCACTTTACAAAGCAAATCGGGCTTGCTTCAAAAATGGCCGAAGATATTGCAAAAGGAAAGTTGGACGGAAAGCTTGAGATTAAATCAAAAGACGAAATAGGCATGCTTTCAAAATCTCTTATGGCAATACCCGAAGTGCTTAAGGGCATCTCAAACGAATACCTTACCCTTGAACGTATTGTCGGTTCAGGTGAACTGAATGCCCGAGGCGATGCCAAAAAATATCAATTTGATTTTGCGACAATTGTCAACGGAACAAATTCTATTTTAGATAGATATGCATCAACTTTTGATAACATTCCTTTACCTATGATTGTTTTTGATAAAAACTTTTCGGTAAAATACACAAACCTAATAGCCACAGAAAAGTTTGCAAAAAACGCTGTAGGCAAAGACATTCGTTCAACTCTTGGCTTGAATGAATCAGATAATGCCGTGTTTACTTCAATCCTCAGAACAAAAGAAAAAACTCAGGCGGAAACACACATCTTCTCTTCCGATATTGAATATACTCTTATTCCCATGCTTACCGCAAAGCACGATATTGAATCTATCCTGATGATTATTACAGATGTTACCAAGTTTAAGACTGTTGAAAAAACAATCCTCGGTGTTGTTGAATCTACTCGTGATATTACTGCACAAATTTCGGACAGTATTGAAGAACTCTCTTTACAGGCAGAAAACTCACAAAGAAGTGCCAACTCACAGGAAGAAAAAGTGGGGCTTGCCGGCAGTACAATGGATCATGTTGACCATACCACAAGACAAACAGCGCAAAAAGCTCACGAAGCATCAGAAGTTTCCAATATAACCAAGAGTGAAGCACGCAACGGTTCTGCCGTTGTTCAAGAGGCAATTCAAAGTATTGGCAATGTGCAAGAACAGTCCCATCAAGTAAGAGATGGCATGTTCAAGCTCAATGAAGAAACTGTTGCCATAAGTAATGTTATTACAACAATTTCAGATATAGCCGACCAAACAAATCTTCTGGCATTGAATGCGGCAATTGAAGCAGCACGCGCAGGGGAAGCAGGAAAAGGTTTTGCCGTTGTTGCCGATGAAGTGCGAAAACTTGCCGAAAAAACAATGCAGTCAACCGAAGAAGTGAAGAAAGCCATTGTTGCCATCCAAACCAGTGTTTCTGATAACGTGAAATTGGTTGATGGTTCAACAGCTTCCATAGATGCAGCGACAAATCTTGTGAATAATACCGGTGAAGTTTTCAAAAATATTGTTGAGATGGTTGAAAAAACAGTTGACAGTTCTTCTTCAATCGCTGATGCCAGCAACGATCAAGTCAGCAATACCGCACAAGTTAAAGAGATTTTGGTAGAGGTGAATGTGCTTGCAAATCAAACAGCGGATAACATGAAAGAATCCGTAAAGATTGTTTCCGGCTTATCACAACAAGGACGAGATTTATCCAATCTAATCGGTAAATTATCAGCAGTATTAGATAAATAAGTCAACAGATTATTAGAACACAAATATACGGCTCTCAACACCTTGAATATTCATGCGTGATTGAGAGCCGCTTGTTTGTGTGTAATGCATTGTTATGTATTATTTGTACTAATAATTTTCAAGCTGAAATAATTAAATTCTATTCAAATATTTCAAGATCATATGAGGAATGAACTCTCCCACTATAAAGTGCTTCAATTTCTTTTTTATTCACGTCTTGGTCTTCTGTCCAACGCAATTCATGATATGTAACCAGAAGCAAAACAGAATTAGAATAGCGTACAGCAGACCCGAAATAAAAATTTAAAGCTTGACAAATAAAACGACTGGTCATATTTTAAAAAAGAGTGGAATCCATTTATTGACTGCAATTTGTCTTACACTAAATAAAAACATTTAATTGGAGGCCTTATGAGTTTAAAAAATGAATTGGAAGCATACTCAATGCAAATGGCGAAGAACATGCCCGTAGAAGCTTTGCAAGCAATACAAGGCGCCAACCAAAAACTTATTCTTGATGGCGCCGGTAAGAATGCTTTGAAAAAAGGTGATAAAATGCCTGCATTTACCCTTTCTGATGCACTGGGAAAAGCTGTAAATATTGCTGAACTTGCAAAAGATCACTTTCTCATTCTTGTGTTCTATAGAGGAGCATGGTGACCTTATTGCAATTTGGAGTTACGTGCGTATAACTCCCTCATTTCAGAAATTACAGAACTCAATGCAAAAGTGGTAGCGATTTCATCTGCCTTGCCTGACGTCAGTCTTTCTCTTGCAGAAAAGGAAGCTCTCAAATTTACTGTACTTAGTGATATTGATAATAAAGTTGCAAAGCAATTTGGAGTATCAATTGCCTTAGATGAAAGTCTTATAGGGCTTTATAAAAATTTTGGTATAGATTTAGAAAAAGCTCATGGTAATACAAATTATGAGCTCCCTATACCTGCAACTTTCCTTATTGGTAAGGATGGAACTGTTCTTCTTGCCGATGTTGACGTGGATTACACAAAGCGCGCTGAACCTCAACTACTGCTTGATGAGATAAGGAAAAATAGTTAAAACACTTTATTCGAAATCTCTGCTCAGTCAATTGTACAGAGGTTTCGAATAAGCACTCTCTTTGTCTCAAACTCTTTTAACATCTTAGCAACTTTTTTAGCGCTTCATATACCATTTTTGTTGGAATATGCTATAATACACAAAATTACTTTTTATTGAACTTTATATTTTAAACCATAGGAGAATGAAAATTTATGACTATTTTGATAAATATCTTGATTTTCTTATTTATTCTTGTATTATTACTTGCATTTTCACTTCCTGCCTTATTAAAAAAATTAGGTTTTCACCCCGATTACGAAAAAAACACTTATATGCTTCAGGGAAAAAAAGCGCTGCTCATCGCCACAAATCAAAGTACTCTTGGTGAGAGCGGAAAAGCAACCGGCGCATATGGCTCGGAATTGACAATAGCCTATTACGAATTTCTTGATGCGGGTATGAACGTTGATATTGCCAGCATAAAAGGCGGTGAAATTCCTTTTGAACCACAAAGTTTGAAATATCCCCTCGCCACACACGCCGATAAAAGATACCTTGCAGATAATGAGGCAAAAGCTAAAACTAAAAATTCAATAAAAATTGACGATGTAGATGTACTTAACTACGACATTATCTATATGGCAGGTGGTTGGGGTGCTTCTTACGATTTGGGTCAAAGCGATGTTCTTGGTGAACAACTCACAAAAGCACATGCCAATAACATTCTTTTAGGTTCAGTTTGTCATGGTGCACTTGGTTTTATCAAAGCCAAAGAGATTGACGGCAAACCACTGCTTGAAGGAAAAAATATCACGGCTGTTACCGATAAGCAAATAAAGGAGCTAGGTATAACGCAAACACCTCTTCACCCTGAAACTGAAATCAGAAAGCTTGGTGCGCACTTCAAGAGCAATACCAAGAAAAAGGATTTTCTTGCTTCGCTTGTTATCGTTGATAAAAATATAGTTACCGGGCAAAACCAAAACTCATCCGGTGAAACAGCTCAAGAACTTTTAAAATTGCTCGATAATAAGCAGTAACCTAACATAAATATATAATTTATACCCAGCTATCAAATCAACATTTTCGTAGAATAAAAAATATGGATACAATATCAGAAAAAAAAGCATACAAGAAAGAAGAAATTATTAGAAAGTCTATCCACGTTATGCTTGAATACGGATATAACGCCACCGGTGTACAAGACTTAGCAAATGCCGCAGGTATTCCGAAAGGATCTTTATATAACTATTTTGAAAATAAAGAAGATTATTTAAAAGAGGCACTTGTTTATTATTATGAGAAAGCGATTAAAACACAATTTGATATTCTTAGAAATCCTACACTAGAGCCCCTTGAACGTATAAAACAATTCTTTCAGAGCATGATAGATGCATTAATACAGCACAAAAGCTATCAAAAAGGCTGTTTTTTGGGTAATATTGCTCAAGAATTATGCGGCTCAAATGTTGTAATTCAAGAAGTTGTCAATGATATTCAAAATGATATTATTGAAAATATACGAATAAACTTAAGCGAAGCAATCAATAAAAAAGAATTGTCTTCTCGTACTGATACACGTGTTTTATCTGAATTTATTTATCTTAGTTGGCAAGGAGCTTTACTTCGAGCAAAAGCAAGCAGAAATAAAGAAACACTTAAAAATTTTTATAGTGTATTAGCTGAAATATTACTTAGCCGCTCAGGATATTCTTTTTAGCCTTAATGGCTTGGAAGACAGTTTTATGGTTCAGTTTCGTGATAGATTCACGCAAAAAAAGGAGAGCGTGTGCCCTCCTTTTTATACTTTTTATGTGTTGAGAATTTGATTTAGAAGCGAATTCTCACATTCAGGCTTCCTGTATGCGATTGCTGTTCTGAACCAAACTCGCCGCTATAGTTTGCGCCAAGGCTGAAATTGCCGTGTGTCCATTCCAGTCCTG
>CAYJPB010000019.1:0-24125 GCA_964371955.1 uncultured Desulfovibrionaceae bacterium
CCATTTCAAATTCAGCATCAGAAATTGTACCATTAATTAAATCAGCTTCAAACTCAAATGTACCCCCGGTGCCACTTGCGGTTATCGGACCGGCTACCTGTGTGGATAATGTTGCTGTCAGAGCAAAACTTCCGCTCACTTCTCCTGTCGTATACACAACAGGCTGTGCAGGATTAAAAGGTGCTACTTGTGTAGAATTTCCTGTAGATGGTGGATTTTGAGCTACATTACCATCGAAAGAACTTTGCGTAAGTTCAGAGGAAAGTGAGTCAAAATCATCGTCATCTAGTTCAAATTCATCATTATCATCAAAGTCGTCTAAATCATCTAAGTCATCATTATCCATACCTTGACTTGCGGAGCCGAGAACGAAATTGTCATCATCAAAATCGCTATCGTCAAAGTCATCATCGTCTGAATCGTCACCTGATGTGAAATCATCGTCAAAGTCATCGTCATCTAAAGCGACATTGTTTGGAGCAATACCTGATGGGCGATTTACAAAAAACGCCAAATTGGTGAGTGTCGCGTTCTCAAGAATATTTTCACGCTCAAATGTGTCCATTTGCATAGGATTTTGAAGAATTATGCCATTTTCTCCAAATAATGCGCTATAACCATTGGGAACATGTGTTCCGGAAACATACACGCTGTACTGGAGTGTAGAATTTTCAACAGCAACATAGGTTTGATCTGCAGTAACTTCGGTGGCGAAAGTTGTTCCGCGTATACCGATTGTTGCTTGCGGTGTTGAAACGGAAAAAGCGTCGGGATTATTCTGTACGATATCGCCGGTTACAAAGCGCGCAAAACCATTTAGAATATCCGCGGCAAAAGAAGCATCTGCTCCCATATTAAAATCTTCTACAATAAAATTTGTGTTCACGCCAATTGTTACGACGGTATTATCATTAAACATGAGTTGGACTTTACCTGTATTGTCGGTGATAATTCTGTCGTTTACATAGACATCGTCTTCCATATTGAGAGGAAGAGAGGCACTGTCTCTTTCAATATGAACGCCTTGAGTTATGCCTATAACCTTTGCAATGCTTTGTGCGTTTGCAAACGCCGGAAAAGCTAATAACAACAGTAATATAGAAAGAATTATATGTGAATATTTTTTCATTTTGACTCCTTAACAAACATAATCCCAGAATAATATTGAAAATAATAGCGCACTTTTATTAAAAAGTAAAGCTTGTATAACTGATATTTTAAGTTTTTTTTGAAAAAAATAGTTGTTGTCAAGCAGAAAAATAAAGTATATATAAAAAAACAATTTGATTATAATTTGAGGATATATGCCTACTATTTTTTTATTATGTGCTGTAGTTGCCGGCGGAACATTGCTTACGCCCTACCCGGCTACAACTTTTATGGCAATTTGTTTGGCAATTCTTACTTTGCCGACTTTTGAAAAGCTTCAAAATCGCTTCGGTAATAAAAAAGCGATTACTATCTATTCTTTGGCAATGCTTTTATGTATCGCCACCCCTGTAGCTGTAGTTGCACTTATGGTTGCGCCACAAGCCATAAATGGCGTTCGCCTTTTCACCCAATGGCGAGAAACTGGTTGGGAAATTCCCCCTGAAATACAGCATTATTTAGATATGATTGAAGAGTGGCTGATTGATATTCCTGAAGTTACTCAATTTATTCAAGAAATTAATAATAACATAGCTGAACTTGTGAACACTATCGCCGGGTATTTACTCAGTGGCGTAGCTGGCTTTGCAGGTAGTTTAGTTAATGTTTTCTGGCTCTTATTCTTATTTATCACCCTGACATTGCTTTGTCTTGTTTATGCTAAACAAATTAAAATTCTTGCTGAAAATACCATCGACTTTCAAAAAGGAATGCTGGACAGATTTATAAAAACAATACGTGCAGCACTTGCATCTGTTGTGATGGGAATTTTATTTGTTTCATTATTACAAGGTGTTGTTTGCACTATTGGCTTTATCATTTTCCAAGTGCCGGAACCTTTATTCTGGGGTTTGCTTGCGTGCTTGGTTTCGCCAATTCCATTTATTGGAACGGCCATGGTGTGGGCACCGCTCAGTTTTGTATTATGGTTTATTGCTTCTCCGTGGATGGCAATAGGGCTTGTATTATGGGGCACTTTAATTGTTGGCTTGGTGGATAATTTCGCTCGCCCTTACTATTTATCGAAAGGAATAAAAGCTCCTTTCTTTGTACTTTTACTTTCAATTTTGTGCGCCTTGGCTGTGTTTGGTCCTTTAGGGCTTATTGCAGGACCTGTACTTATCGCTTTGGCTTTGCAATGTATTTATGAGGCTGAACGTCTTATCGGTTTGGAAAACTTGAACGACTTGAGCTCTGACGATCCTTATTCGCGAAAAATCAGAAAATCAAGACTATTACAAGCACTTTCAAAGAAAAATCATAAGATGAATCAACATATTGAAGATCAACAAATTAACAATGATTAAGGAATAAATAGATGAGCATCGATGAAAATCTTTGGGCCAGAGCGTGCATGCCGCACAGGGTTTCCTATGGTGAAACCGACACAATGGGTGTATTATACCATGCCGAATATCTGCATATTTGTGAAAGGGCAAGAAATTTTTTGAGCAGACAAATTGGCTTTACGTATAAAGATATGGAAAACTCAAACCTCTTTCTTCCCGTGCGCGAGGCAAATGTGCGCTACAGAAGACCTGTGGGGTACGATGATTTAATTCATGTCGATATCGGTGTAACTGAATGGAAAAAGGCATCCGTCCGTTTTTATTATAATATTTATAATGAAGAAAAGGATACGCTTATTGCAGAAGCTTCTACTTTACATGCTTGTGTATCAAAAGAAGGAAAAGTTATCGCCTTTCCTGATTGGATTAAAGAAAAATTTATTGCCATTAGGGAAGAGAAATAGAGCTAATGTATTGAATTTTTAGAAAAAGTTATCGCTTTTTCTCTTTTGTTTTCAAAATATAAAGGCTTGCAAAATTAATTAAAGTAAACTATGATACTTTCAATTCATAATTGCAAAAATTGGAGGAATTATGTTTGGAATCGGAACACAAGAACTATTGATTATTTTGGTGTTAGTTCTTATTATATTTGGGGCAAAGAAATTACCGGAAATCGGTGGTGGGCTTGGAAAGGCTATCCGCAATTTCAGACAGGCATCAACAGAACCTGATGAAATTGATATCACTCCTCCCAAAAAAGAAGAGCCAAGAAACGACGACACAAACAATGCAGCATAACCTAAGTATAGAGAAATTAAAATAATTTAACTTTTTATCTAAAGGAATTATAATGATTATCGATCAAATATCTGTTTTTCTAGAAAATAAAGCGGGCAGACTTTCCGAAGTAACATCCTTGCTTGCAAATTCAAATATCAGTATTCGTGCACTTTCCCTTGCAGATACATCTGATTTTGGTATTTTGCGCCTTATTGTTGATGATTCAAAAAGAGCAACAGAAATTCTTAAGGCAAATAATATCACAGTTCGTTCTTCTCAAGTGCTCGCTATCGACATAGACGACACGCCGGGCGGCTTACACAAAGTGCTTGAGCATCTTTCTGCAAACGATATAAATATTGAATATATGTACGCATTTGTAAAACAAGCTTCCGATAAGGCAACCTTGGTTTTCCGCGCAACAAATATCGAAGCAGCAAAAGCTTGTTTAGACGCTGAATAATATGATTTGAATAACTGTATTGAGGAAATAGATTTTTTTCTGTTTCCTCTTTACTTGTCACGTCATTCTAATTTGTTTTATGCTTCGCATAGAAAAACCTCCCTGCGCAAAAAACGCCTTTTTTTACTTGTTCTCTAAAAGTTTTGTTCGCCTCGCTCTCATTAAAACTCACAGTTTTATAAATTTTTTCAGTCAGATTAGAATTGCGTGCTTTACTTGTATTTATTAAGAAAAGCTATGAAAAACTCAACACAAGAAACCAAAGAAGCGAAATATACTTTACTGATATACTTAGCTTATTTTGTTTGGTCTATAGGAACCGCCTATGGAATGGGCTCTTCACCGGTAGAGAAATATACGTATATTTTAGGTTTTCCTGCATGGTTTTTCTTTTCTTGCATTGTCGGCTATCCTTTATGTTGTGTGAGCGTCTATTTTCTCATTCAAAAAGTATTTTCAAAAAATAATGCGCTTTCTGACGGAGAAAATACATAATGAATCCTGTAATGTTTCCGCTTATAGGCTATTTGCTTCTTTCAATGATTATTGCCTTATATGCAAGAAAAGTGAGCGCAAAAGTCAAAACGCAATCCGGATTTTTAGAAGAATATTTTCTGGGAAGTCGCTCCTTGGGGGGCTTTGTGCTTGCGATGACGGTCACAGCTTCGTATGCTTCTGCTTCATCCTTCGTCGGCGGGCCGGGAATTGCGTACACAATGGGTTTGAGTTGGGTTTTACTTGCAATGATTCAAGTGCCCACCACTTTTCTTACGCTTGGAGTGCTTGGTTCACGTTTTGCAAGTCTTTCACGGGAAATGCACTGTGTCACCTTGACAGATTTTTTATTTAAAAGATATAAATCTTCATTTGTAGTTCTTTTTGCCTCCTTAGCACTTGTCATATTTTTTATGGCGGCAATGGTTGCACAATTTATCGGCGGCGCAAGGCTCTTTCAAGCTGTTACGGGCTATAGTTATGAAATAGGGCTCATGCTTTTTGCTGTTACAGTTGTTATATATACGACAGTTGGAGGATTTAGAGCGGTAGCAATTACAGATACATTACAAGGAATTGTGATGATGATTGCGGCTTTTGCCCTTCTTTTTGCTGTGCTTCAAGCAACAAATGGAATAGAAAGCGCTGTTTTTGAATTGAAAAACATTGATTCAGGTTTAATAAGCCCTTATGGACCAAACGATTCAGTTCCTTTACCTATGATGCTTTCTTTTTGGGTGCTTGTTGGAATTGGCGTGCTTGGTTTACCGCAAACTGTGCAAAAATGTATGGCGTATAAAGACACAAAAAGTCTGCATCAGGCAATGCTTATAGGTACAATTGTTATAGGTTTTCTTTTGCTTTCTATACATTTATGCGGTGCATTCGGACGTGTACTCTACCCCTACTTAGAAAGTGGTGACCTTATTATCCCCACTCTTACACTTGATCTTTTTTCGCCATTTTGGGCAGGAGTTTTTATAGCAGGCCCTCTTGCAGCAATAATGTCAACAGTCGATACAATGCTTCTTCTGGCTTCGGCGGCAATTGTTAAAGATCTTTATGTACATTTTATTTTGAAAAATGATATCGCACAAATGCAAGAGAAGAAATTGCGTGCTTCATCATTCATTGTCACTGCAATCTTGGGACTTTGTGTTGTGCTGGCTGCGTATAACCCACCGGATTTATTGGTTTGGGTGAACCTTTTTGCTTTTGGCGGATTAGAGGTCGTTTTTCTTTTTCCTTTTATTTTAGGGCTTTACTGGAAAAAAGCTGAGGCAAAAGGTGCGCTCACTTCAATGTTTTGCGCGCTTGCATCCTATATGTTTTTCAGCTTAAATCCGCTCTTACCCTACAAAATTAACGCCATCGTGCCGGCATTGCTTATTGCAGGAATAAGCTTTTACATTGTGTCAAGTATGAACTACAAAGCGAGCAAAAACAAATGATTATAGATTTTCACACGCATGCCTTTCCCGATTCACTTGCGCCAAAAGCCATGAGCCTACTTTTGAAAAGTGCAGAAGGTAAACTTTCTGCTTGTCATGACGGAACAATTAGTGGATTGATAAAAAATATGGATGCATGGAATATTGATTATTCTGTTCTCGCTCCAATTGTTACAAAACCCTCACAAACGCAAAGCCTTAATCATTGGGCGGCAAATCTTGACACAAAGCGCATTATCCCTTTTGGGAGTTTTCATCCTCACAGTGAAGATTGTAAGAAAGATATTGATTATATTGCATCCTTAGGTCTACGAGGAATCAAACTTCACACTGAATATCAAAATTTTGCACTTCTCTCCCCTCACATGCTCAAAGCGTATGAATACGCACTTTCAAAAGGGCTAATCCTTCTTTTTCACGCAGGTGAAGATGACGGAAAAGAACCACCGTATAAGGCTTTACCTAAAGATTTTGCACAATTGGCAAGATTGTTTCCCAATGAAAAGATTGTAGTTGCACACCTTGGCAGTTATCGACTTTGGGAGGATGTATATAATCATCTTGCCGGAGAAAAAATTTATCTCGATACATCTATGGGTTTTAACTACTACTCAAAACAAACATTTCTTAATATAGTTGAAAAGCATGGATACGAAAAAATACTTTTTGCCTCTGACTCACCTTGGAGTAAGGCAGATGATGAAATAAACTCTCTCAAAAACTGTTCATTATTGGAAGAGCAGAAAAGCGCAATACTCGGAAAAAACGCCGCGAAACTTTTGTTTTAATAAAATAAAGACCTCTGCACAATCCAAAGTGCAGAGGTCTTCGTGATTTCAATAATTTTTGTCGTATAATTTTAGAAAGCCCAAGAAACTCCGGCAGTTACACTATGTTTATCGTAATCATAGAGAGCGCTGTTTGAAAAGTTTTTACTGTAATGATATCCGGCTTGCACGCTCCACGCATCGTTTATAGGAACGCCGAAATTTGTGCCCACACGTAAACGATAATCTACTCTGTCTTCTGTTTCAAGAGCTGTTGCAGGTGCATTGAAATATTCGCCACCGTAAGCAATCGAAGGTGAAAAAGTTATATCATACGGTAAAAAGAAAGAAAATTCTAAACTGGTTTCAAAGCCTTGATAAGATGTACGCGCAATCTCAGCACCTACGTTAATATAGCGAGCACCAATTGTTGCGTAATGTCTATCTGCGCCGAAGAATAAGCGAGCGTATTGCCCAACTGAAGCGTACCAGCCATTATAGTCATTACTGCTTGAATACCAGCGATAATCAACATTTGCGGAGCTTATGAGGTGAATATTATCGTGGATTGAGTAGATTAAATTCATTTCCGGTCCCAAAGCAATAACGTTTTGTTCAAAAGCATAGTCAAAAAGTTGAGCTCTGAGGTTTATTTCAAATAAAAGTTTGTCTGTTGCATAACGCATTCCCGCAGAAGCTTGTGCCCATTCAGAAGAATCAAGATTTAAGTCTTTGAGTTTGCTGGTAAAATTATATCTTGCATAAACATTACCACTGGCAACAAACCACCATGGGCTTGAGTTTTCAAGCTGATGCATATAATTAATTTGTGCGCCTTTATATGTGGCAAAGCTTTCAATTTGTTTTCCGTCATTGAGTCTCAAATTCCAAATACCGAGAGTTACGTCATTGGATTGAGGTCCGGAATTCACGTTGCTGTCGTAAATTACGCCGCCACTTACAGAGCCGCTTACAAAAGAAGTAACCGTTTCTTGATTCCATGCTTGCAAAAGTGCGACATTTTCATCGGGGGTTGATTCAGAATTTCTAGCCAATTCCATAGCAGCGCGTTGTTCGTCTTGTAACATATTGAGAGCGTACGCTAATTCCTGCAATAAAATAGGTTCGTCAGGATATTGTGACAGCAATCTTTCGTAAGCCATCGCCGCATGTCCACCTCTTCCGGCCATGACAGCAGAACGAGCATATTCAAAATTTACATTTAAATCAGTTGGTTCTTCTCTCAAAAGCTGACTATAAAGTTGAAAAGCCTGCTCAAAGTTTCCGTCTGAATAAAATTGTGCGGCTTGCGCTTTTCTTTCTGAAAGGGAAATTTCTGCACCCTGCGCGAAAGAAAATTCATAACTAACTAAATTAACTACTGTTATAAAACAAAATAATGTCAAAACAAAGACTATTTTTTTCATAATAATCCCCTCAATTGCAAAACATTACAAGGATAAACCTTGTTTGAACAACATACTTCATCATATATATTATGTAAAGCATTATTAATATTAAATTTTAATTTATTTCTTTTGAATATTTGGATGAAGTTATAATTCAAAAAATAATAATAACATCAATCTTATGCAAAATAAAGTAGATAGACAAATTTTTCTTGAAGTGATACATCAAAAAATCTTTTTTCCATAAAATTGTTGCTCAGTTTCGGCACATAAATTGCATAAAAACATCAAAGAGAATGAAACAGGAAAATTATCCCTAGTTGCGGAGGAAACATGATACAATTAAATAAATCACCAGAGCAAAGCAAGAAATCTGCAAACAAAAATTTGTCTTATTATGAAAACATTTTTTCAGCTCTACAAGAGCATGCAAACGATGCACAAAAATCTATTGAAGAACGCACCCACGAGCTTGAGGAAGCTTTCTTGGATATTGTGACTTTCCTGTTTACTCAACATTCTATCACTATAGGAGAAAAAATTGTCATTTCATTGACGGAAGACGGCAAGCTTTTAGTGAGTGAACACTCTCAAGCTGCGTTTATACTCACACTTTTTGAAAAAACACCACAATGCTTAAAAATTCTTCAAAGGCTTGCCGCAGACGCATTACTCAAGCGCGGTCTTCAATATATTCAAAATGCACAAACAGTAGAAGATGAAAATGTCGGAAGCTCACGCATTATTTATCAAAGCTCAATTAAAGGTGATCTATCACATTTTTATTTGATATAAAAAGAGTTTATGCTCGAATTCCCAAAAAAAATCTTTCAATATCTGCATAGTCCTTTATGCTTTCTACATGCTTCCAAATTGATTGTTTTAGTGCTAATTTTTGTAATTGAGCAGATTGATTATAACCATGCTCGATAAGTAACAGTCCACCACTTTTTAAATTATTTTCAGCAAATAGAAATAATTCTTCAATAATTTCCATGCCGCTCTCACCTGAAGTAAGGGCGACTTGTGGCTCATAATCCTTCACGTTTTTTTCAAGATTTACGTATTCGTGATGAGGGATATATGGAGGGTTTGAAATTATGCAATCATATTTATTAGATTTTTTTATCTCATTCAGCGAACTGTGAATAAATTGTACTCTTTGCGAAACATGATGAGTGTTCGCATTCTTTCTGGCAACAGCAAGTGCGTTTTCACTAATATCATACGCAACAGCTTGAACATTTTGAACTTCACAAAGAAGTGATATAGCTATACAGCCACTTCCCGTGCCTATATCACAAAATGTGTAGGTATTATTTTTCGACAATGTATTAAAATAATTCGCCGCATGTTCTATAAGAAGTTCTGTTTCGGGGCGCGGAATCAAAACATTTTTGTTGATGTAAAAATCTCGTGAATAAAATTCTTTATTTTCAATAAGATATGCTAAGGGTTCGTGTTCTAAATAACGCCCTAGTAAAGCATATACTTCTTGCTGTTCTGTGTCTGACAACAATTGTTCATCATGCGCAAGAATTGAAGCTCTATTTTTTTTTGTTATATATTCCAACAAAATAAGAGGAGCAGAAATTTCCACTCCTCTGTTTTTGCATAATGTTCTAGCTTTAAGCAGATAGGATTTATAACTATCGTTCATGATTACTCATACATTTGTTTTTTAATCCAGTCTTTTATGTAGTCCGGTGGAGTTGAAACTCCTTTAAGGCTACCAAAGTCGGCAAAAAATTCTTCTTCTAATTCCTTAGGTAAGGAACAAGAGAACAAATCAATTGCTTCATCGGAATTTCTTTTTACAAGTCGCAATGTCGGTTTTTCCTGCCAATGATCTATCACAAAATAAATCGCAACATCATCCTTTGAACGTACAGGAGGATGCTCGGAATGCCAATCATTATTTCCCCATTCTAAATAGAGGGTTACTGCGTCTTCCGGGGTTAAATTCCAATCAATTGTATAGTCAACAAAATCTTTTAATTGCATGTCCACTCCTTTTTATTGATAATAAATCCTATTAAGACTAAAGTCAAGAATTAAATAACTCATAAGACGGAAATAAACTATAATGCAATATAATTCAAAGAGTTAAACTATTTTTCATCTCCGTTAAGTTCAGTACGGAACTTACGTGAAAGTCTGAATACAACAACTTTACGTGGAGGAAGAGTAATAGTTTCATCTGTTTGTGGGTTACGTCCTCTGCGTGCATTTTTTTCATAGGATTCAAATTTACCGAAACCGCTTATGAGCAATGATTGATCTTTTTTGATGGATTGTTTCATAAGTACAAGTAAGTTTTCAATAATTTGTTTAACTTCTGCACGGTTTCTGTT
This sequence comes from uncultured Desulfovibrionaceae bacterium, assembly GCA_964371955.1. Lineage (GTDB taxonomy): Bacteria > Desulfobacterota > Desulfovibrionia > Desulfovibrionales > Desulfovibrionaceae > CAYJAZ01. Next base: position 10,161 of record CAYJPB010000019.1, read on the forward strand.
GGTTTTTTCATAGACTGATTCAACTATATCAGCTTTAGTGAGTGCCTTATTCATACATACCCCTCTTACGGTTATAATTTATAAAGCTATATGATGGTAGCTTTAATTTTTTCTGCTAATGCGTTCATGGATTCGAGTGAGTCGTATTGACTCTGCTTCCAAAGTGGAAATTCAGAAGCGTCAAAACGTGGAATAATGTGCCAATGGACATGTCCGACAACCTGTCCGGAAGAGGGGAAATTGTTTTGAATACAATTAAAACCCGTTGCTCCCAAACAATCCATTAGAGCTTTTGCAATTTTTTGTTGCGCAATAAGAACATCTTGTGCATATTCACCGGGCAAATCCAAAATAGTTATACTGTGATACTTTGGAATTACAAGTGCATGTCCCTCATTCATCGGTGCAATATCTAAAAATGCAAAAACTTTATCTGTTTCATAAAGCTTTGCTGATGGGATATCACCTTGAATTATTTTACAAAAAATACAATCTGACATTTTCCTTGCCTTTTTTGAAGACTACGTATATACAAAAAGCGAAACTATTTTCTTCCTACTTTTTAGTAATACAATTCCTTAATATTTCATTTTTACAATTATGTCAATATGATTAATGACTCTTTAAAAAAAATTGTTATTTTTTATGATGCAAATCAATAAAATACAAAAAAGATTTCATTTATGAATAAAAAAAGTATACATCTATCGTGTGATAAAGATAATAAACATATTATCATACCAATATTTATTCCTTTTTTGGGATGTCCTTCGATATGCGTATACTGCAACCAAAAACTTCAAACATCAACACATGAAAACTCGCAAAGCTCTCAGAATGACAGTCTTAGCAATATTCTTGAAGCTTGTTATACCAAATTAAAAACGCTTAACAAAAATAAAAAATACGAACTTGCCTTTTATGGTGGAACTTTCACCGCATTGTCGGATAATGATTTTGCCCTCTGTATGGATTTTGTGTATAGATGTTTTGCAGAAAATCTTATACATGCGTGCCGTTGCTCTACCCGTCCGGACTGTTTGGACGATAATAGACTTCACACTTTGTATGAAAATAATATTCACACAATTGAGTTAGGAATTCAATCATTTAGTGAAGAATCATTAACGGCTTCAAGAAGAAATTATTCCCGAGAAGTAGCTATTTCAGCCTGTAAAAAAGTTAAAAGTTTTGGTTTTAATCTTGGAATTCAACTTATGCCAAATTTACCTAAGCAAGTAGCAAGTGAATTTCTGGATGATGTTGTTCAATCAATTGAATTAAAAGCTGATTTTATGCGCATATATCCTTGCTTGGTTGTAGAGGGAACAAGGCTCGAGCGCATGTGGCAAAAGAATGAACATACTGTTTGGGAAGTTGAGCAAACTATTGATATTATTGCTAAGTCAGTATACTTGACATGGCAAGCGCACATTCCTGTAATACGAATTGGTGTACATTACGAAGAAGATTTTTATGCAAAAGTGTTGGCGGGTGTTTCAGAGCCAAATTTTGGGCAGATTGTACAAGAAAAAGCTGCGCTGATTGCCATAGACAATTGTATTAAAGAGCAATCTGCTCCCCTCTCATCTTCTACTCAATGGCACTTTCCTCTCAGGGCAAAGGGCTATCTTGCCTTTAAAAAAAATAGACAATTTTTTGATGAAAGAAATATTTCTTCCAAGAATATAACATGGCATGACGGAACAGAAATACTTATCAGATGAAAAATTAAATGAGATCTCGGCACTAAACACGTTATTTTAATTTTTATATTATAAATAAAAAATTAATTGCGCAAGGGGCTCAAATAATTACATATCTGTGATTATTACCTGTGTGGCAACTTTAGGTAGGCCAACCAAACGGCTTTCTCCCATAAGGCGCCATCTATATATATCGTGCTGAGAAGTCGGGCAATACTGAATTTGAAACACGGACGAATCATAGTCTAAAATATCAACAGCACCGTATGTTTCGCTCATTTCCGCAAGAAAGGGGCAGTTTACACAATCGTCTGTAAGACTTTGTACTTCCAACTTTACTTGTAAAAGATTTCTCACATTTCCATGTACTTGCCCTGAAATTGCAAGACAATCACCGGCAGCAACGGCGACAACATTATGCCACTGAAAGGAATCTTCAATAAGGTCGGGTTGGGGTAAATCCTTTTTTCCACAGGCAACAATAAGCATAACGAATATAAATATAATGTATTTTTTCATAAAAATTCCTTAAATCATGACTTTAAGTTTTCGCTTGTGTTATTGCCCCAAAGTTTTTTCCACTCAAGCACAAGCTGAAGCGCCTGCATAGGGCTTATTTCATCGGGTTGAATATCCATAAGTATTTCAACAAGCGGGTGATTTTGTTCTTTTGCTTGCGGAATTTCAAAATTTTCTACAGGTTTTTGTTTTGGTCTAAATGTTTGAGAATAATTTTCGCCCTTTGGACAACATTTTGCGGAATTCCCGCAAGTTTTGCCACTTCAATACCGTAACTTTTATCGGTTGGGCCGGGGATAAGTTTGCGTAAAAACATAATGTCGCCCTGCACTTCACGAATAGCAACATTTGTTGTGTATACGCCGTATTGATTTCCTTCCAAAAGTGTGAGCTCATGGTAGTGTGTGGCAAATAATGTGCGAGGTGAATTCGATTCTTTCTTTGTTAAATCTTCAACAATCGACCATGCGAGGGAAAGCCCGTCATAAGTGCTTGTACCACGCCCGATTTCATCAAGAATAATAAGAGATTTTTTGCTCGATTGTCTTAAAATGCGCGCTGTCTCCATCATTTCCACCATAAAGGTGCTCTGCCCTTTTGCAAGATTATCGCTTGCTCCCACTCGTGAAAAAATTCTGTCAGTGATACCGATTTGTGCTTTCATTGCAGGCACATAGGATCCCATTTGCGCAAGAAGAACAATGAGAGCAGTTTGCCGTAATATTGTGGATTTACCCGCCATATTCGGTCCGGTTATGAGAAGTAAGCGCTTGTGCGTATCAAATGTAAGACTGTTGGGTACAAAATTTGTTTTACCTATTAATGGCTCTATGACAGGATGTCTTCCGTCAATAATTCTCAAGTTTATGCTATTGTCAAGCTCGGGGCATACCCATTCGTATTTACAGGCAGTATGCGCAAGGCTCTGTGAACAGTCAATCTGTGCAACGGCATCCGCCATAAAGACAAAACGAGAACGCAAGGCACACAATTTTTCTCTCAACTCTTGAAACAATTTTGTTTCCAATGTCTTGCGTAATTCTGAAGCGGAAAGAACATCTTGTTCAAGTTGTTTGAGCGAATCAGTCGAATAGCGGACTGCATTTCCCATTGTTTGCCTAATGGAAAAATGTTCTGGCAGGTTTTGCGGAATATTCACTTTTGAGAGTTCAAAGTAATAGCCAAACACACGATTATAGCCCAACTTTAATTTAGGAAGTGCACATAATTCTTGCTCTTTTTGCAATTCTTTTTCAAGTAATACTTCATTGTTTTCGCTGAGTATAATATAATGATCGAGCTTTGAATCATACCCTTTTTTGAAAATTCCGCCCTCTGTGATTGTTTGTGCGGGTTCATCTTTTATTGCTCGTGAGAGAATACCTGCAATGTCTTCCATTGAATCCCAGTTTTCTAAAATATTTCTGAGCATTATAGGAAGTGAATGAAGAATTTCCTGCGGATTTGCGGCTATTGTATTTTGTGAATTCAAGCCTTGTGGTTCAAAAAAAATGGAATATATTTTTGGAAGAGTGGAAAGTGCATCGCCTAAGGCTTTCATATCTCTAGGCAAAGCTCTGTTAAGATGAAGTTTTGTAGAAAGTCTTTCAATATCGTAAAAGGTACGTAATGTTTCGCGCAAAGCATTTCTTACATCATTGTTTTCAACAAAATAGCGTGTCAAATCTTGTTGAAAAGTAATTCTTTCTTTTTCGGCAAAAGGTTTTTTTATTCTGTCGTAAAGGAGTCTGCCGCCGCTTGGAGTGATAGTTTCGTCAAGAACATGCAATAAGGTTCCGTTACCTTTTTTTCCGTCTGTCCGAATAAAAAGTTCAAGATTTTTTTCTGTCACCTCATCGACTGTCATCGACGCTTTCAATTGCAAAGGCACAAAGCTTTTTAAATAGCTGATACTTTGTTTTTGTGTTTGTTCCACATAATGCGCCAAAGCTCCAAGACAGCGAAGAAGTTCGTTTTTTCCTTCCAGACCGAGTGTTTCCATGTCTTGAACATTCTGCACTCTCTTGAGAATTTCAAAAGCCTTTGTTTTATCAAAATGTGATTTTACAGGAAGAAAAGTTTTACGCACTCCCTCTGCTTGCCGCACGAAAGGCGGAACAGGAGTGTTATCTGCCAGTAAAAGCTCACGTGGAGAAATTTTTAAAACCCATTGGGTGACTTCACTTTCTTTTTTACTTTCAAAGCCTGTCCAGTCACCTGTAGAAGCATCAAGCCATGCAAAAGCATATACTTGTGCCTGTTCGTTATGAAAATATGCACCCAAATAATTATGGGTTTTTGCGTCCAAATTTTGTGAATCCGTTATTGTGCCCGGTGTAATTATACGTGTTACAGCACGTTTTACCAAACCTTTTGCAGTTTTTGGATCTTCAATTTGATCACAGATAACAAGGGTGAAACCTCGCTCTATAAGTTGTGAAGCATAATTTTCAAGGGCATGGTGCGGAACCCCCGCCATAGGGATATTAGAATCTTTTGAGCGAGCTGTAAGCGTGAGTTGTAGCTCTCTTGCAACTTCTACCGCATCTTCAAAGAAAAGCTCATAAAAATCGCCCATACGATAAAAGAGAAAACCCTCGGGATATTCTTTCTTTATTGCAAGGTACTGCTCATACATGGGTGATAACTTTTCGTGTTCCGCCATAGCATACTCTATTAAAATAATGTAGAAAGCCAAAAATATCATGGCTTTCTACTTTTTTGTTATTGATTAATTCAACTTGATTAAGCCGGTTTTTTTGCTTTAGCCAATTCATCTCTGGTTTTTGCAAGTTCCAGATTAAGTCCTTCTTCGTTTTTCGCTGCTTTTTCAGTGACTTGCTTTAATGTCACTTCCATTTTTGCAATTTTCTTTTCAAGACTTGTTGCTCTTGATTTAGCATTTGAACAACGGGCAGACAAAGCCACTCTGTCCCATGCAAGCATAAGCAAGATAATCAATCCGCCAAAAGTAAAGCTCAACAGCATGATTGCGTAAAGCGGAATGGGAATTGAATTCATTGCCGGAACGAACAACAAATCAAGCGTCAGCACAACAGAATCGGCAAATGAAGCTTGGTTTTGAACAAAGAAAAGCATCACGATAAAAAAGATAATCACAAGTAAAAACACTTTTAAATAACGCATGAAAACTCCTAAAGCAAAAGTTATTTTGTTATGAACTACTTAGTATCAAACAAAAAATATATAGCACAACTTTATAACAATTGCAAATTAAAAATGGCTTATAACATTTGCTATAAGCCACTCAAAAAATAAAGATTAAATACTTGCTACATCACATTAATGTAGTGCGCCAAAGAAACTTTTTCCTCTTCTGACAAGCCCATAAAAATATCTTTCATGATTTTAGCCGGGCCTGCTGTAAAGTCTCCTGTTTCGAAATGATGAAATTTTTCCAAAAGAGACGCTTCGTCCATGCCCGCCATATTATCTTGATGACAAGACGCACATGATTCTTCATAAATACCCATACCTACGGCATGGCCATCTGCAACAGCATTATAAGACAGAGAAAAAACAAAACCTGTAAGCAATGTAAAAGCAACTAAATACAATGATACTTTTTTCATAAAACCTCCATTATTTTTCTAATGCGAATTATTCTTGATAATACATTCTACTTACCATATTGTCAACCTTTTATTGCGTATTTATTAAACTTGCAAAAAAAATAATTTTCAGTATACTTGCCGTGAAGCGGAACAGGCATAGACAGCGCTCATAAGGAAATATCAAACGTATGAAAGTTTGCAAAATAGCATTTTTATTTCTAGTTACTTTTCTTTTATCTGACATACAGATCTATAATAACTCAGCTTTAATTTATTTTCAAAATACCGTTAACTTTTCGACTCTTGCATACGCACAAGAAGCATTGCAAGCAAATTCATCTGATATTAGTATCGAAGAAACAAACGAAACTATAATTCCTCCATCTTTTTCTGACTCAAGTATCAGCGAAGTTGAGAGTAATCTTTCTGCTGTTGTTGAATCATTTCTTGAAAGTCATAACCGCACAATTGCAAGTATAGGCATAGAAATATCAAACATTGCAGACAACCTAAATTCTGATGTTTTAAGTCTCAACACCATTACTTCTCAGATTCGCCAAGAGTTTAACAGTATATATACTATCAATAATTCGTATCTTTCAGATCCCGCAGAACTGGTTATTTTTGCTAAACAGATGGATTTATATCTATTTGAAATTAATCAAAAATATATTCCTCTCAGAGAAGTTCAAGACACAATTGATCTTTCTGCCAATGCCCTGAGCAGTATCACCTCAAGCCTTCTGACTTTGAGAGATCCAAAGTCAGAACAGTTATATATGCAGGCAGATTTATTACTTTATCGACTTGGTGTACTTTCCGAAATTCTTTCTTCAGAGCTTCCCAGAACTGCCACACTTATCAATACCATTGAGCTTTTCAAAAACGATCTTGAAAGCACCCTCCCCTCACTGTGGCTAAACTACTATATTCACGATCGTGTAGATATTTTTGACGGAGAGACATGGCAAAGCGAACTCAACGATCTTACTAATATTTGGAATACTATACAGCTCACAATCATAACACAAACCCCAACGGGGCACAGACAATGGTATTTACTTCTCACAAATACTGTTTTACCTGCTGTGGTGATTGCAATTTTATTACTACTTCTCACAAAAATTTCTGATTCTGTAGCTCCTCAATTCCACTCAAAGTGGATAAGCATATTACGGAAAGGCGTTATCTGGATTGGGCTTGGAATTATATTGCACTATGTTGCATGGACAACAGCCGGGCATTATCAATTTATTGCCATGTTAGGAACATTCTTGCTTTGTTACGGTCAAATTCGACTTGGCTGGCAATTGTATATTATTGGGCGTGAAGAAGACTGTTCGCCAATTTCTCCTTTGCTTCCTATGGCTTTTGTTGTATCGGCAAGTCTTTTATTGCTCACATTCATCCCCTTTCATATCACACTTTCTATTATATGGTCATTACTGCTTATCTATTTGATTTACTATCTTTCAAAAAAGAAAAAACCACACTTTTTTTTACCGCGCACTATAATGAATCTTTTTACATTCATTCTTGTTATTGCCCTTCTTCTTTCTATTGGCGGTCTTGTACACTTTTCAATATTCTTAACCATTGCATATATGTGCATTGCTGTTGGAATACACCAAGTATTTACAATTATACATATTTCTAAGCAATTTCAAGAAGAGTTACCCAAAGATGGTTTACCTGCACTTGCATCAGGAGTAGCGCTTTCTGTATTGCTTCCTGTGGGAATGCTTATAGCTATGCTTTCACCAATACTATGGGTTTTTGCCTATCCCGGTGGTGAATATCTTATTCAAAACTTTACAAATTTTGACTTCAATGTAGGCACTTTTTCATTAAATGTTGTGCAAATTATAAGTATTTTAACCTTTTTCTATCTTACAAATTCTTTGATAAAAGTATCGTGCTGTTATATAGATAATACATGGAGCAAAGGATACACAAATCAAACTGCCGCACAATTGGCAACCCCAATAAAAACAGTTATTATATTTGGATTATGGGGAATTTTTACTTTATATGTTCTTCAAGTTTTCGGCTTTAGTTTCACAAGTATTGCTGTTATTGCCGGTGGTTTGAGTGTGGGTATAGGGCTTGGCTTACAAGGAATTATGCAAAATATATTTAGTGGTTTTTCCCTTATTTTTGGGCAAAATATACGCGAAGGCGATGTGGTTAATGTTGCCGGAATAGACGGAATAATCAAAAAAGTGAGTCTACGTGCAACGCAAGTGCAAACTTTCGACAATGCCGTTGTTTTTGTTCCAAACTCTGAATTTTTGGCAACAAGCTTCACAAACTGGACGCACAATAACAGAACGGTGCGTAAATCCTTGAGAGGTGGCGTTGCCTATGGTACAGACTTAGAGCATGTTAAAGAAATCTTACTCAAAGTAACAAATACTCATTCCAAAACTCTCAGTTATCCGGCGCCTTATGTTATTTTCACCCTCTTTGATGCCAGCTCAATAAACTATGAACTGCGCTTTTGGGTAAGAAATATTGACGATGGCGTAACAACATTGAGTGATTTGCATATCGCCATCGCAAAAACATTTGGAGAAGAAAACATAGAAATTCCATTCCCTCAAACAGATATACATATCCGTAATACAGTTACCGCAACACCGGAAAATTCTTCGAATAATACTGATAATAATAAAAACATACAATCCGAGCACGAATACAGTGAAAACTCATTCGATGCACAAGCAAACCCAAACGACGAAGATTAAAGACAATCAATTATCTGCGCTATAGTTTTACATTGCTTTGTCGTTAAATATTCTAAAGGAGTTTATTATGGCTGAACTGACATTACTTTTTCCGAATGGTTCCACAGAAATAACACATAATATACATGAAAAAATTACCCACATAAATATTTGCTTCAATGTTTCGGAAGCGCTTTTTGCGCGTGACGGTGGCGACATGCATATATCTTTTTATGATGATTCCAAACTCATTTTAAAAGAATTTTTTCTTGTATATTCAGCTTCTTTTATGCCTAATTTCCTCGTAAATGATGAAATAATGCTTGCTGATAACTTTTTTTCTGTTGTTGCTCCCCATCTTATGCCTTCAAGTGAATTTGCTAAGCATATAAGTTCGGAAGAATTGGATTTCTTTTCTCAAGATTTTGACTTTCACTCTCCACCTTCTACAAACCAATCATTTATTGATTCTGTCGCTGACTTTAATGCCGAAGAAGAAAATAACGATTTTATGTTTGCCGATGACAGTAATTATCTCGCATTTGGTTTAGAGGATTCTTCTTTCAATCAAGAAAACGAAACAAGCGCAATCTTTTCATCCCCAAGTAAAAAACTTTCACCTTATGCCGATGAAGAAGATGAAGAGGAAAATGTTATTTTAGGTAACGTAAACTCCATGACTATTGATGACTTACAAAGAAAAAATTTCTCCGAAGATGCTGAAAATGATTATGAAGATGTTCTTGATTTAACAAAAGGAAAGCTATAATTATATTTCTGCAAACATTTTAAACGAGTTTTGGGAGTAGAATTTCTTCTACTCCCAATTACTTTTAAGTACAGTACGGGGAGGGATTATGTACTGTATGACCTTATCGCATAGATTCCTACTCTTCGAGTACGAAATATTTACTGCGTAAGAAACAATGTTGTTGTTAGGGTTTCCAAAGGGGCTTCCCCTACGAGAATTATCCCCTGCTGAAGCCTTTGTGCGCTAACGCTTAGGAACTATTATCTTACAAGTCCGATAACCGATTCTAGCATAGTGTCAACGGTGGTTACAACTTTCGAGTTACCTTGATATCCACGCTGAGTTGTGATCATAAGAACGAATTCTGTCGCTAAGTCAACGTTAGATTGCTCAATTGTGTAAGAAGATATTGTTCCAAGTCCAGCAACACCGGCAGGGCCCGATTTTGGATCGCCTGAAGCAAGGGTTTGTGAATAAAGGTTACCGCCCTCACGATAGAGGTTTTGCGTGCTTGTAAAGTCGTAGAGGACTATTTGATAGAGTTCTTGTGTAACGCCGTTTGAATATACGCCCGCTAAAACACCGCGTTCGTCAACATAGTAGCTTGATAAGTTACCAAAACCATAGCCGTTTTGTGATGAACTGTATGTGGCTGATGGTCCTGCATTACTTTGGATAACTTGATCTTGGATTTCAACCGGTTTTGCAAAAGTAGTGAGCTCGGTAGCGTTTGCAGGTGTTGCAGAGGAGAAGATACTTCGATCGATATTTGCTCCGCCATTATTTGTGTTGAAAAGATATTGAATTTGTTGTTCACGAGTTGCTGTTCCAGCCAGAACATATTGGAAAGCATTAGTAATTGGACCACCAGATGCAGCAACTGCAGCGTCAATGTCAGCATTCATCGTGGCAATAATTGCGTTCGCACCGGCAGCGTCAGCTGGAGCGGCGCTATTGATTTGTCCTATGAGTGTAGGATCATTGATAACTTGCTCTAAAGAAACAGGAACGGTATTACCTGTACCCGGATCTAATCTTGTAAAACCAAGCGCATCCCAGCTTGTTTCGGCGTCATCAAATGCTATTTCAATATCTCTTTCTAAACCTGCATCATAATTTGCATCATTTCTAAGATAGTATTCCGGTCCTGTAGCAGGATTGCCATCAACGTGATCGGGGTTATACTCATAAGGAGGCACTGTCAAATCAGCAAGGCTACCTCTTGACGGCGACCATGGCGAATTGATATTTGATGCTTTCATACCAAAACTCAATTCAATTCCGTAATCGTCACCCTTTGTTGAACCGGAAGTTTGTGCATCCATAATTCCTGAAAAGTTTGCAACAATGATTGGATAACCATTAGCGGAAACTTCTGCTGTTTGCCAATTTGCCATATCAGTTGGATCGGCGGTAGGCATAGATTTAAATGTACCGCTTGCTTCATCCCATACTTGTGTGAAGTCAGTCGGTTCTGTATCGGGACTTGAGCCACCAAGGAAAGTATAACAAGATTGATTTGTTGCTTGTCCGGCTGAGTTGAAAGAGATTGTACCTGCGGCTAACATTCCTGCAGATTTTGTTGAAGATAAATCAATAACATTTTGCTCACCTGTAAAGGGGTCAACATGCACAAATTGTCTTTGATCTTCAGCTGGATCCATTGTGACAATATATTCCCACATAGTTCCGCCGTTTTCTCCACCTTCATAGTCATTTGGATCAACCTTATCATAGTAAACGGTAAGTGTGTGTTTAACACCTGCTTCGTCGTATACATCAATAGGCGTAAGATAGGAATAACCGGTATCGGGAATTGGAGGAGTGTCAGGGCTTGAAGGGGGTTGAGTTCCATCCCAAAGGTTAAACATGCCTGTAAACGGATTTGAGTTATCTGAAATATTGTCCACACCCTCATCACGTGAAAGGTTTGGAATAAAAGTTACTTCTGAGGTTGCAAAAGGTTGAATTGTCCATGCATCCAGTTTAATATCTTGTGGCGCACCTGTTCCAAGAACAGCTGATTGATTTTCATTCGCATTGGCGGTTAAACCACCTGATGCACGTGTTACACCGCCTGTGTTATCAATTTTCCAGCCTTGTAAAATATAATTGTTCGGATCGACAAGGTTTCCTTCTTTATCAAAAGTAAAATCGCCTGCGCGTGTGTAGTACACTTGTTCTGTATTTGGTTGACGCACTTGGAAGAAGCCTGAACCACTTATTGCGAGGTCAGTCGGGTTTGTGGTTGCCTCGTAAGGGCCTTGTGCAAAAGATGTGATAATTGTGTGTACGCTTGTTCCATGTCCAACTTGGTTTAATCCGCCATTGTTATAACTATCCGAATACATCAAATCAGAAAAATCCATTCTTTGAGACTTAAAGCCGATTGTATTCACGTTCGCAATGTTGTTACCTATGACATTCATTTTTTCGCCGTGGGCCAGCATACCGGATACGCCTGTCCACATACTTGAAGTTAAACTCATGGTTCCCTCCCTAGAGTTTGCAAAATTTCCCGCGGAAACTTTTTCCGCGCTTGCTTATACTAAGCAATTTGCGTGCCAAAAAGGAGAATATTTCAAATTTCAAATAAAAACAATATGTTATAAGATGTAATACAATATTGAGAGGGAAAATTTTTCTTACTTTCTACAATAAAGAATATGTATGAAAGGGAATTAAAAGCTATATTCAAGTGGATTTTCAGAAAAATCTACTAAAAACATACCAACAAAATCTGCGCCGTGATATATTTCTATTCGATATATATTGTTCGCTTCATCTATGGCATAGCGTGGGTCAAAGTCTGATCGGGAAAGCTCAACATCTGCTTCTGTGTTAAAATGCTCTTTTGCAATTTCTCTTCGTGCGCCTATAGCATTGACTCTAAATTCTTCTTGATGTTCTATGAAAAAACTTGAGGAAACAGGAACAATTTCTCCAAGAGAAACTTCATGTTCCACTTCATCTATTAAAACTGTAAATGTTGGACTTTCTTCAGATATTGTATATTCTTGTGTATTGAAAGAAAAAAGTGTGTTATTTCCATAATATACTGTAACAGTATTATTCTCTATTTCAGAAAAAACAATAGGTTGCAAACTTTGACAAGAAACATTTTCGGGCAGAGGAATATAACCGGCTTGCTGATCTTTTATGTTGAGTAAGGGGAAGATAATTCTCCCGCCAAGTATGCGTAAAAAGAGATTAGAATTCATCGCAATATCAACACCATCAACTGAAAGCGGAAAGTTTCTTTCATAATCGATGCCATAATTTTCAAAAATGGCTTCAAGCAGTGTAAGATGATAAAATACACGGGTTTGCGTATCAAATTCCTTACTCACCTCCAAACCGTAAGAAGCGATATTATTACGCACGGCAAACCATGTGAGTGTTTGTTCCATCTCAACATTACCCTCATCTGTATGCGTATTATACACAACAAACTGAAATTCTTCATCTTCAACATTGTTATTTGCATAAGAGACAATACTATCGGCTGTTTCTTCCAAGTTGCCATAAGGTGCATCAATTTCAGCCTGATCGATAATTACGCACTGCCCCCATCTAAGAGGACTTCTCAACTCTGAAATATATTCAGGTGAATAAAAACCTGAACCGTCATGCATATTAAATATGATATCAGGTTGAATTTCTAGGATATATTCTTGTAAACGCCGCACTTCATTGTATTGCTCATCGTCTTCTGAAAGCTCCGCAAACTTCCTATTCATATCACCGTATATCCCACGAGATTTTGCAATGATACTTGCAGGATTTAAATTAGGAATGATAAAAATTTGCGCATTTGAAAAGCTGTAATGAGTTGAAAGCAAAGATGCGGCATTAAAACTACCGGGCTCATCACCCTGTATTCCACCAAGAACAAGAATTTTCATACCTTCTTGAACTCCGAGCTCAATAAGCGTAAAGTCAAGATTACCGAGTTCTCTCTCTTCAACAGTTTCATAAAGTGGAAAATACTCAGTTGCATAAGCAAAAACGGGTAAAATTAAGGCAAAGAAAAAGAAAAATGATAGGCGCATAAACTACATTTCTTCTTCAATACTGTGTAAAAGATTATTTTCTGAACTTTCAGCTTTATCAAAAAAATCGGCAGAAACTGAAAGCAGTGAAAGCAAGTGTTCAAGCTCTTCTTGCCCTGAAAAAGGTAGGACAATTTTGCCGTTGTCCATATTTCCACTAAGTTTTGTACCTCTATGAAATGAGCGAAGTTCTTTTTGAATATGCGAAAAAATTTCCGGCTTTTGTATGATTTTTCGGCGGGTTACTTTATTATTTTCGTCAAGTGTAGTTTGAATATCGGACTGCTGTTGAAAAAGGTTTTCCTCTTCCGTCACAGGTAAAGTTTGATACGCATTTGCGTATTCAACAAGATTTTCGGCTTCACGCACACTCAAGCTTTGTTCGATAATTCTTTGGGCAAGAGCTGTTTGCAAATCTTCATCGTGCAATGCCAGAAGCGTTCTTCCGTGTGCTGCGCTAAGTTTGCCTTCAAAAATTAAATCACGCATTTCTTGAGGTAAGTTGAGTAAACGCAAAGAATTTGCAAGTGCCGGACGACTTTTCCCTAAGCTTTTTGCAAGTTCTTCTTGTGAAAGATTATATTGCTCTTTTAAAAGCGCAAAAGCTTGTGCTTCTTCTATGGGATTTAAATCTTC
>CAYJPB010000020.1:0-5054 GCA_964371955.1 uncultured Desulfovibrionaceae bacterium
CTGGCTTTGGCTTACAGTTGACACATTTTGGCCAAGCTTAGTGGGTATAGCGCTTCAAACAATGCTTGACAATTTGATTAACCGGCACAATAATAATAGAAGGCATCAAGAAAAAAGGAAAAAAAGAAAATGTGCTGTGGAAAAACTATGATTCAAACATGTATTGATGCCAAACACATTTTGGATGTAAAGGTTGACCTTCTAAAAATAGCGCAACTTAGCCGTACAAAACAGCTCAATAAACAAAGAGCTGTGCGATTAATTCTAAACTGCAACACTTTAGAATTAATACATTTGCATCTTGTTGCAAAATGTGATTTATGTGTTTGCAAACTTCTTAAATGGACAGGGAACCGTCGCTCTCTGGTTCGGCGTTCCATTTATTTGCTTCAAAGTTTGTATTTTAAGGAGTACAATTTTATGCAACCAATTTCATTTTTTATATTAGCTTATATACATTCTTTTACCTGCTTGATGTTAGGAAAAAGATATTTGCGGGGTGAACGTTTTCATAAAAGCTTAAAGTATTTAATACCGTTAATTAATGCCTACTTAATGAGTATTGGTGTTCATTACTTCTATACTCATCCAATACTTGTTTACACTTCATTCTCTTTTATATTTTTATTAGAAGTGCTGATTCTTTTCAAAGATAGATTCATGGGAGTGTTAGGGGTTACCCTGGGAGCAATGTTACATTTTTTTGTAATACGTGCAGCAACATCCGGGCTATACGCTTTATACTCAAAAACACCTGTGTATGAAATTTACAGTAATACTGAGTTAGTAGCCATAGATGCACAACTTTCTTTTGTTGCGCACATAGTGGTTTTGATACTATTTCTAGCCTTTTTTCCTGCAAATGCAACAAAGAAAATTATCAAAAATAACTTTTTAATCAGAGCATTAAATGCTTTAATGTTTTTGTTGTTTATATATATGATTTATAATTCATATATTTTATGTTTGCCCGTTGACAATATTCCCTCCATTGTTAATGCGGTAACAATAGGATTATACTTATTAATAATTTTTTATGTCGCAGCACTATTTCTTGTCTTTTTGGTTTCTAATGAGACATACGACGCTCTTATCTTAGAGTTAGAGAAAAAAGTTGATACAGATACATTAACCGGTCTCCATAATAAATTAGGTTTTGTAAAGAGAGTTTCACAACACCTCGAAACACATCAAAGCGGTGCAATGATTGTGATAGATCTTGACAACTTTAAGCTCATTAATGATAACTTTGGGCATCTAAAAGGAGATGAACTTCTTCACACATTTGCAAAACTATTGGAAGAACAACTGAGACCATTAGATATATTGGGGCGTTTTGGCGGAGATGAATTTGTGATTTTTTTAAGACAAGGTTGCACAAAAAATAGAATTGCAGATATATTTCAAAGGCTAAAAAACAACTTACAAGACACGTATATAACAGACAGTGGCGAGGAAATTAAAGTATCAATCTCTTTAGGGGTTGCCAGCTACACAGACGAAATTAACACATATGAAAAACTGTTTAATGCGGCCGATGAAGCGCTATATGCAGCAAAAAGAAAAGGCAAGGACACATTTGAGATTCATAACAATTAATTTTTGTGAATTTTTGCAACAAAAAGAAAATATGCAAAATTTGAAAAAATACAGATAAAAATCGAAAGTGAAAAATTGAATAATAACAACACGCCGGATGAAACCTGTTTGGGCATAGTTTATCCGGTATGTTATTATCATTCATCAAATTGATGTGAAAATACTTTTATAAAGTAACACAGCGCTATGTATAGTATGAGGCAATAGTGCTAAAAAATTACCCTTTCCCTGTTTCTATATACTTTTTAGTGAGTTTAAAAAGTACAGGACTAAGAAGAATAAGTCCGATAAGGTTTGGAATTGCCATCATCGCATTGAGGTTATCGGCAATAAGCCAAACCGTATCAAGACTTGCAACCGCACCGACAGGAACTACCGCAACATAAGCAATGCGGAAATATTTAACAAACTTTTCGCCAACTAAGTAAATAATACAACGTTCAGCATAAACACACCAACCAAGAATCGTACTATAGGCAAACATTGCAATACTTAGCGAAACAAAAGCACCGCCGTAAGGAATAACAGAATCAAAGGCAAGGCTTGTGAGTGCCGCACCTGTTTCTCCTGATGTCCACGTACCTGTCAATATGATTGCAAGTCCTGTGAAAGTACACACGATAATACTGTCAATAAATGTACCAAGCATGCCGATTAATCCCATAGTGACAGGGCCTGAAGTTGCGGCGGCGGCATAGGCAATACAGCCTGAACCAAGGCCGGCTTCGTTGGAGAACAAACCGCGGGCAACGCCCATTCTCATTGCCAGCATAACAGTTGCTCCGGCAAAACCGCCTGTTGCGGCAGTGGGCGTGAAAGCTTCACTGACAACAAGCATAAGAGCGGTAGGAACTTCTGCGATTTTCAAAACAAAAACCGCCAATCCTCCGATACAATAAATAATCGCCATTGCCGGAACCAAAATACCCGCAACATCGGCAATACGCTTCATACCGCCCAAAATTACAGCTGCGGAAAAAAGAAAAAGAGCAATTGCAGTTGCATAGGTTGGGATATTGAAAGATGTTAACAGCGCCTGTGAAACAGAGTTTGCTTGCACAGTGTTTCCTATACCAAAACTTGCCAGAGCCGCAAAAATTGCAAATGCTGCGCCAAGCCAAGCCCATTTTTTGCCAAGTCCATTTTTAATAAAATACATAGGTCCGCCGACGTAAGAGCCTTTGTCTGTAACTTCTCTGTATTCAACAGCAAGAACAGTTTCGGCGTATTTTGTTGCCATGCCGACCAAGGCAGTCATCCACATCCAGAAAAGCGCCCCCGGACCGCCTATAAAAATGGCCGTTGCAACACCGACGATATTACCTGTACCGATAGTGGCGGCAAGAGCCGTCATCAATGCTTTAAAAGAAGAAACCTCTCCTTCATCATTTGCTTTAATTGAACGTCCGTGCCACATTAAGCGAAATGCCTTGCCCAATTGCGTAAATGAAAAAAGTTTTAACCCAATGGTTAGATAAAATCCCGTTCCAAGAAGAAGCACCAGCATTACAGGGCCCCACAAAAAGCCGTTGAGCGTAGACATAAAATCCATAAACATTAATAATACCTCCATTTTTTTAGACGATTTAAAAACGTACAAAATTTTGCTATAGTGACTATTCAGCATAATTATGGCAGTTCTCAAAAAGCTTGAGTCTTACCATAACCCAAGCATATCTAAAAAGCAATCTCATAAAGGAAGCGAAAATTGTTTTTTCAATTGCTTACGTACATAATTATGCATTTTTATCTATTCTCAATCGAGATTTTTTTTGTTTTATTTTTCACAAAACAATTGACCACAGAATTACTCTGAAAATCAGAATAACAACTTATTAAATACATATAGTATACCACTACAAGTCAATTTGCTGTGGTATACTATATTTTTAAGAAGTTTTGCAACTTTAGGAGGATAATTGCAGGCAAACAGTACAAGAACTACTTCAACGCACACTAATATAATTAAAACAATTATTTTAAAGCAACAATCGTACGAAATCTGTGACAATGAGAATATTTCCTTGACCAGAATCTAAAATTATAATAGTTTTACACACAAGATTAACAGTTTGCGCATTTTTCTACAAGGAGAACAATATGCAATCAAAGAATGCATTATCAAATTTAAGAAATCGCTATAGAGCGGTACTCAAAAAATGTAATTTATTAAACACCTTTGGTTCGCTTGCTATGGCAAGTGCGTATATTGCCCTAACTGCAAACACTCTTCTTGCAGATCCACATCTATTAAATAATATTGAAGCACAAGATGTTTTTGGTTCTTATGACTCTTTGGAATTTACCGATCCAAATACAGATACTGCCGTTGTTCAAGATGGAAATAATCTCTCACTTTACAGTGGAGGAGATCTTGTTGTTAAAGATGACGGAACATTAGGAAATATCCAATTAGGTAATCAAAGTGATTTATCTATCTATAATGATGGGCAATTTAGGGATGGGCAATTTAACGAACTTATTCTTACCGACAGTGCTGAAAGTTCCATGAATCTACAAGGTTCGGGCTCAGTGACTATTGAAAGAATAAATCTCACCGATAGTCTTCTCAATCTTACTCAAACGTCAAGTTCATCAGGTGGCGGACCTTCAGGTGGCACAGTTATGGGTGCTCTTATAGGAACAGTAAGTCTCAATAATAGCACTCTCAGTATTAGTAATTCAGCGAGTGCAAACTCTTCCGGTGGCACAGTTATGAACTCTATTATAGGTAGCGGAACTATAAACTATACAGGTTCTAAAGCATTAGAAATTAGTAACGACATAACCCATGAAGCTGAAGATATAACAATTAATGCAAGCAGATTGGAGTTGAACGGTGTAGAAAGTCGAGGTTTGAATGGTGAACTCGGAAAAGTTACAATTGATACTGAAACTTTAACCTCCGCAGGCGTAATTAATCTCGCAGGTGATTCTTCAATAACATCCACAGCAAACACTAACAATGTGCTCAATGTACTTCTTGGCGACAGCCTCAGTTTGTATGACAGCGCCTCTTTTACTTCGAATATTGTTTCAGCTCCTGAAATAAATGTATATGCAACAAACGGGAACGCGCTTTTAGACGTTGGGGTTGTTGGATACGCTGATTTTATAAATGGTGGTCTGTCTACACTGCCTCTTATTGTCGGTAGAGAAGACAGAGCTATAGATGTAAACGGTTTTGCTATTGCACAAATTGACGGTTTTATATCCGTGGATGACTATGGCATGAATCTGGAACTACAACCTGATTTAGATGTGAGAGAAGACGGTGTGCTTGTTTTGGGAGATGTGCACACAAATATTGTTGCAGAAAATAACAAAGCTATTGCCTATATAGGCGCAATGCAAGAAAACACTTATGCCAGTAATGGCAGTTTCCGCTCAAACACTCCAACGAATTCATTCAATCTTGACAATGGTGGATTGAATATCGGCTCAAGTACAAACCT
>CAYJPB010000020.1:5064-13156 GCA_964371955.1 uncultured Desulfovibrionaceae bacterium
ACAGCCTTGCATTAGGCTCTTCGGGCATACTGGTGGCAGATGTTACCGATGTTGTGCCAAAATCTGTGACAAACGGACTTGTAGGCACGGAAACAGCAGGAGCGAACGAATTACAAGCACTCATAGTCAATGCCACAAATGTTGATATTCACCCCGATGCCGCAATTAAATTGTATGACTCAGACGGTTTACAAGAAAATACTGCGTATACACTTATTTCAGACATTACAAATTTCACCCAAAATGGGCAAACAGTGACTGACATTGAAGCCACACTTTCTGCTATTGAGCAAAACAGCGGCAACTATATCACAGAAGTTGATTTGCAATTAATTGGAACAAATTTAGAGGCACTTATCAGCAAAAAAGAAGCAGGACAAGTTTTCCCCGGAGTACAACCGTCAGTAGGTCTTACTATTGACAATTATATCGGCGGAAATGCACTTTTTGATTTCTTACTCGATCCAAATAACACAACATCGGCAAAAGAAGCTCAAGAGTATCTCACGCGTGGTGTTTCGTCTGACGGTGCAAACGGTGCTGTGCCTTTTATCAATCAAACTGTGAACTTAACAAGCGGAATTACCGTCGATCGCTCCACTTCAAGAAATATCTTCTTCCTTGCAGATAACAGTGCAAGCGACAGTTCAGGTATGCCCGCAGGTTCGGAAACCATGGAAACAGAGGATAGCGGCTTTGCCATATGGGCTTTGCCTATGTATCAAAACGCAAATATAGACAATCTCGACTCGGCTGGATTAGCCTACAGTTATGATTCCGAAATTTATGGTATAAGCGGTGGACTTGATTATACTTTTGCGAATGATTTACGTATCGGTGCGGCTTTCCATATGGGAACAGGAGAAGCAAGTTCAAGCTATACACATAACGATATAAGCTATATAGGTGGTGGGTTATACGCAGGCTATATCTTTGATGATTTTACATTCTCTGCGGATATTGTCTATATAGATTCATCAAACGATGTCGAGCAAAGAAATATCGGCGGTTCGCTATTTTCCGATTATCATGCGCAAAGCTTCTCGGCAGGTGTGCGTGCGGAATATATCTATTCAATCAATAATTTTGATATTATCCCTAATATCGGTTTTCGCTACAGCTATTCTTCAACCGACAGTTATGAAACAAGACTTGGAAGTTCTGCGGTATTCAATACAGAGGGCGTCCACTCCTCAGTATATACAGTTCCGATTGGCATTGCGGCATCGACAAGTTTTGAAATCGGCAACGGATTTACATTCAAACCAAGCGCAAGTATAGGCGTGAAATTCGCTTTTGGTGATTTGGATATGCAACAAGTTGTGCATGCCTATGGAAGCACGCTTCCCATGTATTTGGATACAGAATTATACGATTCTGTTACCTATCAAGGAGCGATTGGATTAGGGCTTGAAAGAGATAATTTCAGCTTCTCTGTTGATTATACACTTGAAGCTTCAAGAAGTTCCACAAGTCATAATATTCACGCACTCTTCCGCTATAGATTCTAGGGTTTTGTATTGACTAAAAGTAGTTGCATAAATAAAACTACTAGGGTTTCCAAAGGGGATTATCCCCTTTGGTCACGCTGAAAGCGAATACTATGCCTAACATCATCTGAATCGATATTTTGCCTATAACTCGGATTCATGTAGTAATGCAAGGTACTAAAGGAAATACTGTCGATGTCTAGCAATCACCCCTCTAAAAATGCAAAAATTCTCTGGGCGGCTCCGTATTGTCTCCACGATTCTATGAGCGGAGCTGCAATCCAGATGAAACTTATACTCGAGCAATTGATAAAACGCGGCTATCCTTGCTGTGTTGTCTCTGCACTTATCTTTGATACACCCGAAGGGTATAATCTTTTTCATAGTTTTGAAAAAAGCATAGATAAAGATAATCTTTGGCTTGAGTTTACAGAAAATTCAATAACATATTCCTACCTCAGAACACAATCTTCTACTCTTGGAAAAATGATGAGAATAGAAGAAATTGAATTCTATAATAAATATCTGGAGGTAATTGAACAGTTCAAGCCGGATATTTTCTTTATCTACGGCGGCGGAATGTTGGAATTGTTCTTAATTAACGAATGTCATAGGCGTGGAATCAAAACTGTTTTACATGTGCCAAATGGGAATTATGCAGATTATAATTTCCCGAATGTAGATTTAGTGCTTACCGATTGCCCCTCAACTGCAAAATATTATTACCGGTCAAACCATGTAAATATCTTGCCGATGGGAACTTTTATAGATCCCGAAAAAATACTTGTCACACAAAGAGATAATACATTCATCACCTTTATAAATCCTTGTCCCGAGAAAGGTGTGGCACTTTTCTTGCGTATTGCTCTTATGGCAAAAGAAAGTCACCCCGATTGGAAATTCTTGGTGGTTGAAAGCCGTTATACTTGGGAGCAAGTCATGATTGAATTTGGCTTTGACCCCAAAACTTTCACAAATGTTACTTTTGCTAAGCATACAAACAATATCAAACTTGTGTATGAAAAAACAAAAGTATTGCTTGCGCCATCTGCGTGGTATGAAGCTTTTGGCAGGGTTGCCGCCGAAGCAATTTTGAACGGTATACCCGTTATTTCTTCGCTTTCAGGCGGTTTGCCCGATGCGGTGAACAATGGTGGTTTATCTATTCCCGCACCGCAAAAATGCCATGAAGATTATAGCTATATCCCAACAGCAGAAGAAGCTTTGTCATGGATTAATGCGCTTGAAACAATCTTAAATGATTATCCAAATTGGGAGAAAAAAGCTTTGGATGCTTCAAAAGTGCATAGTCTTGAAATAAGTACAAACAGGCTTATTTCTTATTTTGATGATATGTTTATCGGCAAAGCAAGTGTTCACCCACAATACTTTTTGAAATAAAAAAGAGTAAACTATGCCCAAAAAATATGCAGAGCTTGTTTCTCAAGCTACCCTTGAGGAATACCATTATCAAGTAGCAAGGAATACTCATTCAAAAGAAGAATTTAGCTCACAGGAGAAGAAATATCGTCTTCTTGCAAAGGAACTCGCACAAAAGAATCCTCCGCTTATTATTCCTTATGTTGAAATAACTGTTTCGGTGCAATGCACATTGAAATGTGTAGATTGTTCTAATCTTATGCCTTATTATACAAAACCGACTGAAATGGATTTAGAGGCATGCAAGCAATGGGTGTCTCATTTTTTGGAAGCGGTCGATCATGTTCTTATGTTTCGAGTAATGGGCGGAGAACCCCTTATGCAAAAAAATTTAATTCCCTTTCTTGAATTTTTGAGAACTCAACTAAAGATTGAGCACATTCAAATCGTTACAAACGGCACGCTTCTTCTCAGCGCCGAGCAAATCTTGTTTTTAGCAAATAATAAACTTTTCTCCTTGGCTATAAGCCATTATCCAAAATCAGTAGCCAGTAAATATCAGGCATTAATAAATCAATGTATTCAATATAATATACAAGGTATTACGAGCGATGAGGAAATGGAATGGCTTGACTATGGCGATTTACGAAAAAGAGAAAGAAGCGTAGAAGACAATGAAAAAGTATACAGAGATTGCATGCAAAATTGCAGGCATATTTGGCAGGGTGAACTGCATGTATGCCCACGCTCGGCGCACGGTATGGCATTGAATATGATTCCTCGCGATTCAAAATATTATGTAGACTTAATGGAAAATGATATACATACAAAACGAAAACAGATACGTGAACTGTATGATGTTACCTTAATAAACGCTTGTGATTATTGTAATGCATCTGAAAAAAGAAAAAAATTACTAGCCGCTATACAAAAATGAAATTTCTACACAGGAGTTTCAAAATACAATACCCATTTGGAGAAATTATTTTGCCGTGCATGATTGTATGTTACACAGCTACACACTTGCAAAAGCAATTTCTTGAAGTCTTTCTCTATCCAAAATTTCTAGCGTATTTTTATTAAATTCTCCCAATATTCCTTCTTTTCGTAGTTCACTGATAGTGCGCCAAACAGAAGTTCTGTGTATCCCCACTCTAAGAGCAAATTCACTTTGTGTCATTTGTGGGTTAAAAACATTTGCATGATTTTTATTTGCCAATCTATTTATATATCTGCAAATAACTTCTTTAGAGCTTTCCCCGTTCTTGTCAGCTACCAGAGCGTGTAAATATCTGATTTTAGTGGCAGAAGATTGTAATAAACTTTGAGCCAGTTCGGGATATTTTTGAATTAAGTCTACATCGGTGACAAAGGAAGAAGGAAAAAGATACACAATACATTCACTATGGGTTTGGTAAAATGGGAGTCTATTCGTAGGTGCTGTATTTGCCAGTATTGGTGGTTCACCAAGAATACAACCTGATTCAAAATAGAGGCTTATTCTTTCTCTGCCTTGTGGATTAAGGCTTCTGAGTGAGATAGTTCCTTGATCTAAGAAAATAAGCGAATTATTAAAAGGATTTCTCATTTCCAGTTTTTCATTTTTGGGAATACTTTTTTTGGTTCCCAAGTGCAAAACAGAACGCCAGACACTATTAAGTTCTTTTAAAGAAAAAAAATCTTTCTTGGGGATATTCTCCATAACTACCTACAATTGTATAATAAAAACTCTGTACTATGTATAATACAAACTTATGTTGTTTTTGTCGAGACTTTCTTACAATTTTTTTAAATATTGTTGCATTTGCAACAGAATTATAGATAAAAATATATATAATAAAAGATGAGACTAAGATTATCAAGTCTTACAAATTTTTTCGAGGTGACTATTATGAAAATCACAGCAGCGATAACCCATGGAATCGATTCAAAATTTTCTTTAGAAGAAGTTGAATTAGCCGCTCCCGGCACAAACGAAGTTCTTATAAAAGTTCACTCTTGCGGTGTTTGCCACACAGATGAGGCCGCTCGTCTGGGGCATTTACCTGTGCCTATGCCTATAGTTTTAGGGCATGAAGCAAGCGGTGTTATTGAGGCACTCGGCCCGGGCGTTGAAGGCTTTGATATTGGCGATCACGTCGGTGTGAGCTATGCAAGTTGTGGGCATTGCGAAAACTGCCTCGAAGGGCACCCTTATGCGTGCGAGAATTTCAATGCAATAAATTTTGGCGGTGTAACAAACAATGGTGTGACTGTTCTTTCAAAAGACGGCACTCCGCTTCACAGTTTTTTTGGTCAATCAGGATTTGCAACGTATGCCCTAGTAAATACTCGCAGTATTTTCAAGGCAGACAAAGATATCGATCTTGGCTTACTCGGACCTTTAGGATGTGGTATCCAAACAGGTGCAGGCGCTGTTTTGAATAGACTGAAACCAAAAGCTGCTTCAAGTATTGCGATTTTCGGTTGTGGCTCTGTTGGTTTGAGTGCTTTAATGGCGGCGAAAATTGCCGGTTGTACAACAATTATTGCTGTAAACAGAAGCGAAAGACCGCTTGAAATTGCTAAAGAACTTGGCGCAACACACACAATTTGCCTAAAAGAAGTGGCAGACCCTGCGGCTGAAATCAAGAAAATCACCAATGGCGGTGTCCACTACTCTATTGACTCTACAGGGCGTGGTGAGATTGTGCGTATGGCTCTCAATTCCACAAAGTTCTTGGGACAAACCGTGGTCGTCGGCGCAACGGGCGACATTACATTCAATGTTCAAGCCGAACTTATGGGTGATGCAAAATCGCTTATCGGCGTTGTTGAAGGTGATTCAGTTCCGCAAGTCTTTATACCTGCACTTATCCGTTACTACAAAGCAGGCATGTTCCCCTTTGATAAACTTATTACCTATTATCCCTTTGAAGAAATTCAAAAAGCATTTGATGAATCAAGTAAGACAATTAAGTCTATTTTGGTTATGTAATTTTCACAATATGCATATAAGTAAAAATAATTAGGAGAAAGAAGTGAAACACTATACAAAACAATTTATTGGCGGCGAATGGCGTGAAGGATCGGGCGCTAAAGAACTTATCAACTCAAACCCATATACAGGGCAAGAGATTTATCGCTATCGCTCTGCTAGCCTCAAAGATGTGGAAGAAGCTTTCGATACCGCATATATTGCACAAAAAACATGGGCTAAAACCTCACCTGCGGAGCGAGTTGATGCACTTGAAAAACTTCATGCCGCCGTTCTTGAAATGAGAAATGAAATTTACGCTTGCTTAACTGAAGAAGGTGGATTTATTGGACCAAAGAAAGATTTTGAATTTTTTACAAGCCTCAGCATTATAAAAGAAGCTATGCGCTTTCCTTATATGATGGAAGGCAAAATTCAGCCATCAAATATCCCCGGTAAGGATAATTATATTTTCAGAAACCCAAAAGGAGTTATCACAGTTATCGCTCCTTGGAACGTGCCGCTTGTGCTTGCAATGCGTTCGGTTATTCCTGCAATTGCAACTGGAAACGCCGTTGTGCTTAAACCTGCCACCGATACACCCGCTTCTGCTTTCTTAATTGCTGATTTCTTTGAAAAAGCAGGCATGCCAAAAGGGCTTCTTTCCGTTGTGGCGGGTAGCGGTTCAGAAATTGGTGATGCGCTTGTAACGAATCCAAAAACTTCACTTATCTCATTCACCGGTTCAACAGAAGTAGGTAAACGTATAGGCGAATTTGCAGTTTCTCGCATAAAAGATGTTTCTTTGGAACTTCGCGGAAACAATGCCATGCTTGTATTGGAAGATGCAAATCTTGAAGATGCAGCTTCTGCCGCAGTTTTTGGTGCTTTCTTCAATCAAGGGCAAGTATGCATGGCGCTCAACCGCATTATCATTGCCGATTCAAAATACGACGAATTCGCAAAACTCTTTGTAGAAAAAGCAAAACATCTTCCAATCGGTGATCCTGCCGACCCGAATACATTCTTAGGCCCAATCATCAATGCCTCACAAGTAGCAAATATCAATAAACTTATTGAAGCTACAAAAGCCGCAGGAGCAAAAGTTGCTTTAGAAGGAAAGACCGAAGGAAATGTCATTTCACCATGGATTTTTACAGAATGTACAAACGATATGCCTGCCGCCACGCTTGAAACTTTCGGCCCTGTTTGTTGCCTTATCAGAGCAAAAAGTGAAGATGAAGCAGTTGCTATGGCAAACGACACCAATTATGGCTTAAGCGGAAGCGTGTTCACCACGGATTTATACCATGGTTTACAAGTTGCAAAGCGCATAGAATCAGGAATGGTTCATGTAAACGATCAGTCAATCAATGACGAACCGCATGTTATGTTTGGCGGAAACAAAGAATCGGGCATCGGGCGCTTCAATGGCGAATGGGTTATGGATAAATTCACCTCACAGAAATGGATAAGCGTTCAAACAACAAAGCGTTTCTAAAAAAGCTGTAGTTTGATTTCTTACACCTTTAGGATGAGTTTTCTTCTATTCTTTGGTAGTGGTGATTTCATATATTAAAAAAATTCATGATAATCCGCACTTTTGCAACTTTCTGTGTTGCACAAGTTGCTTTACTGCCTATTGTGGCAAATTATTTAAAACCTCTGCACAATGATTTGTACAGAGGTTTTATACCAGAGAAATGAAAAAATACAAATAAGCTTATATCTGCTATCAATTATTGAGAATATTGGGATAAGCGTAGTGTTTTAAAGATGAATGGTTTACCTTTGGAATAAGGCGAGTCATTCAATTTTCATCTACAACTGTTTATTTGTTCTTTTCAGCAAGAAAATTCCTACCAAAACATTATGACAAAATTCAATAACACTTTTTTTGTACTACATCAAATAATGTGCGAACAATATAGAATAAGACTCATCGTGAAAATTTGACAAGTTCAATTTTAACAAATATACAAAGGTATATAGTTCAAATAGTGCATAATGCCACCCCTAACTAAAGAGTCGTATGATCATGTTTCAAGTAAAAGATTTTATCAAACCCCAAAAAAAGCACTTTATATGGGCGCAAATCACCATTGCTTTTGAAACCATAATTGACTTACAACTACCGCTTATTATTGCGGCTCTTATGGACAATGGCGTTATGCAAGGGGATATGTCGGTTATTGCCAAATACGCATTTGTGTATATTATTCTTTTGACTTTGAATGGTTTGGCAACTTTCCTTTTCGGCTATTCT
>CAYJPB010000020.1:13166-15884 GCA_964371955.1 uncultured Desulfovibrionaceae bacterium
GGCATGGCGGCTGATATGCGATTAAAAACATTTTTGCATATAAATCGCTTAAAACTAGCCGAAACACATTCAATGACAGCCGGCTCTTTGATAACACGCCTTACTTCGGATATCGACATCATACAGCAATCGACAAATCTTTTTCTCAGACTTGGTGTCCGCGCGCCTTTGCAGCTTATAGGCGGCATTGTGATGTTGCTTCTTTTAGACATTAGATTTTCGCTTATACTCTTTATCGCCCTGATTGTATTGATTATTATTGTCATCTTGGTAATGACACATGCCCAACCGATGTACAAGAAGATACAAAAAGGGCTTGACGAATTAAATATAGTCAATCAAGAAAGTATTGTTGGATTTAGAACAATAAAATCTTATTGTGGGGAAGAAGTGGAAAAAGCACGCTTTTCTGAAAAAAATCAATATGTTTCACAAATTGTTTTTGAGCTGCAACGTCTGATGAGTGTTATGCAGCCGTCTTTCAGCATAGTAATGAATCTTGCGCTTGCCGCCTTGCTTATGATAGGCAGCACTGCCATACAAAGCCACGACATGCAAATCGGGCAGATAATGGCGGCGGTCAGCTATCTTACGCAAATTCTTTTCGGGCTTATGATGCTTGTGATGATTTTTCCCCCGCTTTCAAGAGCAATTATCAGCCTTCAAAGAATAAAAGAAGTGTTTGCCTTAGAAGTGGAAAAAGAAATCAATGTCGAACATACGGAAAAGCTAACAGAGATACAAAGCCTTGAATTTTCAAATATTTCTTTTGCGTATCAACAAGTTATAAATGAAGAAAACAATGACAATAATGCACATCGTGATTGTTTGAAGAATATTAACTTTTCTATAAAAAATGGAGAGAGAGTTGGCTTTTTAGGCACAACCGGCGCAGGAAAATCCACAATAATAAAACTTCTTTTCGGCTTATACGAACCCACTGAAGGAAAAATTTATATCAACGGAAAAGAAATTGGGCTCTATGCAATAAAAGACATTCGTCAATCTATCAGTTATGTCTTGCAAAGAAGCGACCTATTTAATGCAAGTATTTACGAAAACATAACTTTCGGCGATGAAAATTATACACAAGACCACGCGCAAAACGCGGCGAAAATTGCCCACGCAGATGATTTTATTATGGATTTTGAAGAAAATTATTTACGTGAACTCGGCTCAAAAGGAGTGGGGGTTTCTGGTGGACAAAAACAAAGAATCAACCTTTCGCGCGCTTTTTTGAAGAAAAGCGGTTTGCTCATTTTGGACGATTGCACATCGGCTCTTGATTTGCGCACAGAACGCAAAGTACACAAAGCCATACGTCAAACGGATATGTATAAAAGTATTATCTTGATTTCGCAAAAAGTTGTGAGCGTTATGGATATGGACAAAATTTATGTTCTCGACAAAGGGCGCATAGAAGCTGTGGGTAATCATAAAGAACTTATACAAAACTCCCCCTTGTACCGAGAATTTTGCAAGTCACAAAACATTGACACTGAAGAGGGACATTATGAGTAAACCCGGAAGACTTGTTCCTATTCCTCAAAGCAGCAATAAAGACTATAAAGAAATGTTGGGCAAATCTCGCCGAACAATGCCTACAAAAGTTATACTTGCACGACTTTTAAAATATCTTGGCAAAAGCCGTTACGTTTTGTATGGAATTTTTGCAATAGTAGTTTTTTCTACTTTATTACACGCCGCAAAGCCCTATTTACTCGGAAAAATTATTGACATACTTATTGTCGTATACGATGGTGATGATTCGGTATTTTCTACTTTGTATCACTATATATTGTATCTTGTCATTACAACAACTTGTGCATCTTTGCTTCAATACGTGCAAGGGTATTTATCGGGCTATCTCAATAAATCTCTTGTCTATAATTTACGTCACGATGTGTATAATAAACTGGTTTTATTACCGCTGAACTACACAGAAAAAAAGAGCCACGGTGACTTAATGAGCCGAGTGGTGAACGACACTGAAAACGTTTCAAACATTCTTTGTCAAAGTGTTGCATCGTTTTTTTCTTCCATTGTGGGCATAGTGAGCATTACAACAATTATGCTTTTAATTTCGCCCTTACTTACGCTTGTGATATATGTTTTTGTGCCCCTTTCAATTGTGCTTACAAAATATCTTTCACGCAGAATGCGTCAATATTTCAAAATCAAGCATGAAACATTGGGCAAATTGGAAGGAAATATTGAAGAAAGCACATACGGCTATGAAACCTTACTTGCCTATAATCAACGTGAACGCATGAGCGAAAAGTTTGAATCTCTTAACGCACAATACAAAGCTATCTCCATAAAAGCGGGAATTTTGAGCAATTTCATCAATCCTCTGCTCACCGTACTTTCCGGTATTGCCTATATTGCCGTTGTTTTTGTTGGCGCAATTTTGGCATTAAAAGGCAGCATAACAATCGGAACAATCCAAACATTTCTTCTATACATTCGTCAGGTAACTCAGCCTTTAAACAATATCACAAGCCTTTACGCCCAAATACAAACTGCTTTGGCAAGTGCAGAGCGTTTTTTTGAAATTTATGACGAAACTCAAGAGAAAGATATAGGAACTATCACAGCCGACACTATGCACGGTGAAATTGCAATACAGGGCATCAATTTTTCCTATCTGCCTGAAAAGCTCATTCTAGAAAATCTTAATCTGCACATTAAAGCCGGAGAAAAAATAGGAATCGTGGG
>CAYJPB010000020.1:15894-16295 GCA_964371955.1 uncultured Desulfovibrionaceae bacterium
CGAAACAGGATCGGGGAAAACCAGTACTATCAATATGATTTTGCGTTTTTATCCTTTTGAAAAGGGCGCAATCTTCTTAGATTCTATTCCCATACAAGAATACACATTGGAAAGTTTGCGTAAAAATATTGCTCTAGTTCCGCAAGATACTTTTTTCTTTTCAGAAACAATCCGAGAAAACATTCTTTATCCTCACAATTCATCAATAATTGATAATGACACGATTATAGAAGCCGCAAAAAGTGCGAATGCGCATGATTTTATTATGCAATTACCCAATCGTTACGAAACACTTCTCACAACTGAAGCAAGCAATATAAGTGCAGGGCAAAAACAATTGCTGGCACTCACCCGTGCATTTTTGAAAAACGCGCCAATCCTTATTCTTGATGAAGCAACAG
>CAYJPB010000020.1:16305-23723 GCA_964371955.1 uncultured Desulfovibrionaceae bacterium
TCGACACGCTCACAGAAATGCAAATCCAAACTGCCATTCTTTCTTTGATGAAAAACAGAACATGCCTTGTTATTGCACACAGGCTTTCCACCATTGTCAATATGGACAAAATACTTGTGCTCGATAAAGGGAAGATTGTTGAAATGGGCACGCATGACGAACTTATTTCCAAGCAAGGACATTATTTCAATTTATATAATGCCATGGAGTAATTTTTTAAATTTCTCAAACTTTATCATTGCTTGCAATTTATTATAGAGTATGTCATAATCTCTCCCACAAATTGTTTTGTGACGTTTATGTCGATCTGTTTTAGTAGAGGATGTTTTTTAACTTTCACTTCAGAATAAAAGCAAAGGTGAGGAGAAGCTATGTCTATACAAACAGCAATACAACTTCTTGGCGGCGTAGGAATTTTTTTATTCGCGATAAAACTCTTGAGCGATTCTTTGCAGGCTCTGGCAGACAATAAATTACGCTCGCTTATAGCAACAGTCACTCGCACGCCCCTTCTCGGTGTTTTTGTGGGAACAATTGCAACCATGCTTCTTCAATCAAGCTCAGCAACAACAGTTATGACAATAAGTTTTGTCGATGCGGGACTTATGACATTAAAGCAGGCTGTCGGTGTGATTATGGGGGCAAATATCGGCACAACCGTCACAGGGCAAATTGTTGCTTTCAATGTGAAAAACTTTGCCTATGTATTTATTATCGTAGGTGTTTTATTTAATCTACTTGCAAAATCTCAAGCAAAAAAAGACTTGGGGCTTGGGATACTTGCTTTTGGACTGTTATTTATTGGCATGCAAACAATGGAAAATGCCATGTATTTCTTGCGAGAAAGACGAGATATTTTTCTTATGTTTGCCGATAACCACTTCTTAGGGCTTTTGGCGGGTGCAGGTGTCACATTATTGGTGCAGTCAAGCTCTGCAAGTATGGGCATAGTTATCGCCTTGGCCATTCAAGATTTAATGCCTTTAGAAGCGGCAATAGCAATAATTTTAGGGGTGAATATAGGAACAACAATCACTGCCATGCTTGCTGCAATCGGCACTTCTCGTGCGGCAAAGCAAACAAGCGCCGCTCACGTACTTTTTAATGTTGCCGCAGTAGTGATATTTTATCCTTTGATACCACTTTTTACACCTCTTGTTGAGCAAACCGCTTCAAGTGTGGCTCACCAAATAGCCAATGCACACACTTTACTCAATGTTATCAATACATTACTATTTCTCCCCTTTGTTAAACCTTTTACAAAATTAATTCTCCTCATTATCCCAAACGAAAAAGAAGTGGAAAAACCATCTATCAGCAATTTAGATCCTCAACTTATCAAAACATCACCGCTTGATGCGATCAGTTCATTAAGAAATGAATGTAACCACATGGCAAAAATTACTCTCAAACAACTCAATGCACTTGAAGAAATTCTTTTCAACAACAACAGCAAGCAAATTGAGTATATAAAATCGAGCGAGAAGGAATTAGACATTCTGTATGACGACATAAATGATTATGCCTCACGTCTTGCACAAACATCTATACCGCCGGAATTGCTTGAAGATATCTATAAAATTGTGTCTTTCGCCAACGATCAAGAGCGAATTGGCGATAAAACAAGCCAGCTTATACGCTTTTACGATGAAAGAGTTTCTTCAAAGGAAGATTTTTCTCCTGTACTTCTCAAATCTTTCCACTCTATTTTTGACGATGTGCGCCAAGTATACAAATTAAGTTATTATATTCTCTCGCACAAATATGGAGATGAACAAGAAAGCGAAAACGATTATGAAGCAATGAAGAATGATGTTCTCAATATCACTAAGAAACTTAAAGAAAGAACCTATAAAGCACTTCTTTTGCCGGAACTTCACGATATTACACTTGATCACAAGCTTGAACATTCCTTCATCGAATCGGTAAGAATTATGGAGCGCATAGCAAATAGGGCAAATAGCTGGGTAAATTAGGAAAATAAAAAATGGCAATTCTCAATATTCCGAGTTTTGCCATTTTTTATAGTGTATACAATTTCCACATAAAATTTTAAACTATAGCTTTTCCCAATGTGTACGAATACGGGCAACTTCATTTTCTTCTTTATTACGAAGCACTTGAGTAGCAATAGTACCATCAAAAGAGGCATATACGCTCACTGTATCATCGTGAAAAGTTTCGCCTTTAAATTGTATTTCAATTTCTGTAAGATTATGATTTAATAGCCATTCATGATCAAACGCTTCATACGCCCACATAGCATAGGCGGCATTGTTTACATGCGTGTTAACATCAAGGTTATGGAGCATAACGACGTAACTTTTTTGAAATGTCAATTCGTCAGGTTCTTGAATTTTGGGAAAACTTGTTTCAATACAATTTTCATTAATTGTTTCAAGGTGTGGAACATATTTTTCAATACCGACAGGGCGATGATTTTCCAGATTAAGCGTTACCCATTGTGTTGCCGCAGAAACACAAATTTCGTTATTATGACTCACCATAAACTCACGTCTGCACATAACTTTTCGCAGACTGCTCGGCCAAGTTGTGACAGTGATTGTATCGTTCCACTTCGGCAGTTTGTGGATTTTTATATGATAATGCGTAAGCACCCACGCAATATTGTGCGATTTACAAAAGTCATAACCGAAATTATGTTTTGCGGCGTGCACGTCTGCCATGTCTTGTAAAAATTCAAGTAATGAGGTGAGCTTTAAATTTGCTCTTATATCAGCGTGATAACCGCGGATGTAATAATCTTGACTGTATTTTTCCATAAGAATAACCTTAGTGTACTTGCTCTAGGCCATCAAGTAGCCAATGCCCTTGCGCATTTTCACGCATAAAATGCCATATTTCTGTGACATTATTCGCCATTGCGTTTTGTTGATCTTCACGTAAAAGCGAAGTGAAATAAACTGAAATATATTCTTTATTGTCCTGCTTTTGCGAACCTCTCACTTCTGCATTTAATGAAAGAATTATTGTCTGCGATGGGTTTGGATCTTGTTGTGCTTGTCTTTGAATTTCTTCAAAAACTTTTGGAGTGGTGAATTGAGCAATATCGTTTAAATCCCTTTTATCCCACGAAGATTGCATGCGTATATACAGCGTTTTTGCCCCTTCAATAAAATCTTGCATATCAACATTTTGCACCGTATTAGTAGCTGCATTGCGCGAATTATTGTTCATATTTCTGTTTTGTTGAGTATTTTCAGGCTGAGAGCGGAATCTATCCCACGCATCGCCGGTATTGCTTTGCGGTTGAGATTGATTTCTGTTGGGCTTGTTTTTTTGAGCTTTTCTTGGGTTTTGCTGACCATAGGGAATATTTTGATGAGTGTATGAATCTTGCCCATATTGACTGTTATCAGGTTGATTTTGCTGACTATATTGTGTGCCTTGCTGTCTGTTTTGTGTTTGCGTATTTACCCTTGAACGAGAGCTAAAAAGGCGATACAAAAGATAGACTACACCTGCAATAATGAGGATATCAAACAAGCCTCCGCCCGTGAAAGGTGTTCCCATAAGCATAGAGCCGATAAGCGTGCCGGCAAGCAAGCCGCCCATAATACCGAAACCGCTTGAACCCATTGTGCGCGTTCCAGCCGTACTTGCGCTGTTATTGATTGTACTGTTAGAAGTATTTGAATTAAAAAATGAACCTGAACTCGATGAACTTCCCGTTGAGGGAGAAGAATAGGACGGGCTCGAACCAAAAGAACGCGAACTTCCAAATCGTGCCGCATCGGCATATTCTGCATACGCAAAGAGCGCAATAAGCGCACAAACAAAGAAAATACTTATTTTTTTCATGAAATTATCCTGATATTTTATATCCTTAAATTTTTACTCTTCATCGGCAGAATTTTCAAGCCATGCACTCAAGGCAGTCACTAATTCTTGCGCTTGTTCTTTGCTTGTCAATGAGAACTTTGCCTGAACTCTGTATTCGCCATTTCTTTTTTGATAACGGCGTATTGCATATTTTTCAGAGCTGTATTCTTCATTTTTTTCCACCCAATCTTGATAGCGGAAAAGAACGGTTACCCATGCAGCTTTTTTGCTCAAAACAACTTTTTCGAGTTCTTTGACAACTAAAATTCCGTTATCTTCATAGTTTATGGTGATTGCTTCAACTGTATCTATCATAATTAATTCCTTTTGTGTATTATAATTTACGTGCTTCAACTGCTTGTGCGTGCGCTTCAAGTGATTCCAAGCGTGCAAAGCGTGCGATAGCTTTTGAATGTTGTTTCATAAAATGTTGAGATATTGCAAGTACATTTGATTTTTTTGTAAATGTTGCAACGCTCAAGCCCGAAGAAAAGCGCGCGGTAGACATTGTGGGTAAAACGTGGTTTGGTCCCGCAAAATAATCTCCCACCGGTTCAGAGGAATATTGCCCCAAAAAGATTGCGCCGGCATTACGAATAAAGGGCAGTGCTTGCCACGGATCTAAAGTCATAACTTCCAAATGTTCGGGAGCAATATAATTAGAAAATTCAATACATTGATTGATAGACTGGAACACAACAAGCCCTGAAAATTTCTCTAAAGCTTCTTTTGCAATGTCTTTTCTGGGCAAAGTTGCAAGCCTATTTTCCAAAGCTTTTTGCACTCGTTCCGCCATAGTCGTGCTATTTGTCACCAAGAGCGCGCTTGCCATAGTATCATGCTCGGCTTGTGAAAGCATATCTGCGGCGATATAGTCTGGGTTTGCGCTATCGTCGGCAATAACCAAAATTTCACTCGGGCCTGCCACCATGTCAATTCCCACACTTCCTTGAAGAATTTTCTTGGCTTCCGCAACATAGGCATTTCCGGGACCTGTAATAATATCAACAGGTTTTATGCTTTTTGTGCCATACGCAAGTGCCGCAATCGCCCATGCACCGCCCACAGCATATACTTCATTGATATCAAGCAAATACGCCGCCGCCAAAATATAAGGATTGAGCGTTCCGTCTTCACGAGGAGGGCTCACCACAGCAATTTCTTCCACCCCTGCCACCAATGCGGGAATTGCGCCCATTAAGAGCGAAGAAATAAGTGGAGTATTACCGTTTTTTCCGCCGGGAACATAAATTCCGGCTCTTTGTATAGCGTCAACTTTCTGCCCGATAATTGAACCGTCTGTTTTTGTGTGAAACCACGATTTTTCCTTTTGCATTTCGTGGTACTGACTTATGTGCGAAATGGCGTCTTGGATAATTGCATAGTCTTGCGGAGAAATAAGCGCCGCCGCTTCTGCCAGAATGTGTTCGGGTACTCTAAAGCTTCCGTCACAATGCGGAGCATCAAACTCTCTGGTATATTTTATAAGCGCTTCATCGCCATGTGTTTTTACATCACTGAGGATTTCTTTTACTTTTTGTTCTATTGCAGGATTATCTTCATTACGCGTTGAAAGAAATTTGAAAAATTCCTTTGCTTCGCTCACCTCATTGAGCTGGTATTTTGTGCAGGGCATGCTTCCCTCCTTTTTTCACAGCATTCCGAATTATTTTCAAAAAGTTGAATTATTATGATGTTGACAGGAATATAATTCGCCTCCGGCGCGGGCAAAGGAGCTAAGCCCCTTTGCAAACCCTAAAAGTTTATTATGTAACCTGTTACAACAAATAAAAATTACACATATTTTTTAAATTGGTTGTGATTCAGAATCATATATACTTAACTTACTGACGCAGACTTTAACTGACTTTCACCCAAAAGTCGAGGGTTTTTTATTTGAATATTTTACTTATTGCTTTCCTGTGCGGTGATGGAAAAGCAAGCGATTTGAACGATTCAACCGATACGCATGTATGTAAGGGCAAAGCATTGGCTATTTTTTCGCCATCTTCTTTGAGGTTAATTATATAAAATGCAAGCGTGTTTCTATGATTTGTATAAGTATAGGGGATAGTTACACAAAACTTTGAAGAAAGCATGTATAGTTCAAGCTCATTGCATGTTTGAGAAACTATTGTATTTACTTCGTTTGGGCTGATTTGCAGGGGATAAAATTCAAATAACCCGCCCCAATGAGAAGATTTTTCACGTTGTTTAACCGCAATTTTATTATCGCTTGTCACAAAAATTAATTCTATCCAATGCTCATTAAGAATAGTTTGTTTTGTTTTTGGATTCGGAAATTCGCTCTGCCTATTTTCTTTGTGTGCAAGGCAAAAATCATTAATCGGGCACAATGCGCACAAAGGCTTTTTTCTGCAAATTAACGCTCCAAGTTCCATAAGAGCTTGATTGAAAAGGCGTGCATTATCCTTTGGAAAAAATTCATATACTTTTGTATTTATTTCGTTTTTTGCAGGGTATTTCTTTGTATCACCCTGTATACAAAATAATCTTGAAAAAACACGTTCAACATTTGCATCTATCGTTGCAATCGGCTGATTAAAGGCAATTGAACACAAAGCGGCTATGGTATAATCGCCCAAGCCTTTGAATGTTTTAAGAATTTCTTTATCGGAAGGAATTATTCCTCCGTATTCGTCACAAATATTCTTTGCCATTTCATGCACATAGCGTGCTCGCCTGTAATAGCCAAGTCCCTCCCATGCGTGCAATATTTCTTCTTCGCTTGCGTGTGCGACATGCTGTATTGTAGGAAAGCGTTCAATCCAGCGTTTGAAGTATTCCACTCCTCTTTCCATTTGCGTTTGTTGAAGCATAAGCTCAGAGATAAGCACATGATAGGGCTCATAATCTGTGCGCCAAGGTAGAACTCGGGCATTTTCCTTATACCACGCAAGGAGTTTTTGTGTGAGTTCTTGCATATATGCTAATTTTCGCCTAATACAAAAATTGCGCCGTTTGGAATGTTGGGAATTATGCGCGAACCGTACACAATGCAGTGTTCTTTAAGTGTCATATCTGTCCACAAGCCGAAATTTGCATTAAAAGCTTTGAGTAAAGAAATCGCTGTGGGGGTTACCATTTCGCCTTTTCCCTCGCTTTGTGTGACTTGCACATCTTTCAATAAATGCAGCACAGCCGGCGCAGGTGAAGAAATAAGTCCGTGCGCGCAATGGATTTTTCCGTCAGCTAGTGGTAAAGGGCCGCAAATAAAGTGATCGGGATTAAGTATATCAAAAAGCATAGCGCACAAGCAAGTGTCAATAATACTGTCTAGCGCGCCGACTTCATGGAAGTGCACGGCATCAATTGTGCTGTTGTGTACTTTTGCTTCCGCCTCTGCAAGCAGAGTGAAAGCTGTTATTGCGTATTCCTTGGCTGTCGGGGTCATATTTGATGAAGTAATAATGCCGACTATATCACTCAAATTTCTGTGCACATGCTCATGAGGAAGCTCAATATGCGCTTTATAACCGCTTATTCCGCTCACCACATGGGGGTTCACCTCAAGAGTGACGGGAACATCAAGCGACAGACTCTTAAATAAATCA
>CAYJPB010000021.1:0-648 GCA_964371955.1 uncultured Desulfovibrionaceae bacterium
AGCAAGAGGACTTGACACAACATTGGATACTGTTGAAGGTATGCAATTCGATCGCGGTTACTTGTCACCTTACTTCGTTACCGACAATGAAAGAATGATTTGTGAGCTTGCCGATCCTTATATTCTTTTGAACGACAAAAAAATTATGAATATGAAAGACATGCTTCCTATCTTGGAACAAGTTGCAAAATCCGGTCGTCCATTGGTTATTATTTGTGAAGACGTTGAAGGCGAAGCTCTCGCAACCTTGGTAGTGAATAAACTTCGTGGCGCATTGAATATTTCTGCTGTAAAAGCTCCGGGTTTTGGCGATCGCAGAAAAGCTATGCTTGAAGATATAGCAATCTTAACAGGTGGCACAGTAGCTTCTGAAGAAATCGGTCTTAAAATGGAAAATTTAACATTGGCTGATCTTGGCTCTGCAAAACGCATTGTTATCGACAAAGACAACACAACAATAGTTGACGGCAGCGGTAAAGCAGAACAAATCAAAGCTCGTGTAAAACAAATCCGCACACAAATCGACGAATGTTCTTCAGAATACGATCGCGAAAAATTGCAAGAGCGTCTTGCGAAATTGGTCGGTGGTGTTGCTGTTATCAATGTTGGCGCAGCAACAGAAACTGAAATGAAAGAAAAGAAAGACCG
>CAYJPB010000021.1:706-23642 GCA_964371955.1 uncultured Desulfovibrionaceae bacterium
ATGCTTTAAACGCAACACGTGCAGCTGTTGAAGAAGGTATCGTTCCAGGTGGCGGAACAGCACTTATTCGTGCTTCTAAAGCTCTTGACAGCGTAAAACCATGTGATGATGATGAATTGGCCGGACTTAATATTGTTCGTCGTGCAATTGAAGAACCTATTCGTCAAATCGCGCAAAATGCCGGTTTTGAAGGTTCAATTGTTGTTGAAAAAGTTCGTGAAGGCAAAGATGGCTTCGGCTTCAATGCAGGAACAGGCGAATACGAAGACCTTATCAAAGTTGGTGTTATCGATCCTAAGAAAGTGACACGTATCGCTCTTCAAAATGCCGCCTCTGTTGCTTCATTGCTTCTTACAACTGAGTGTGCTATTTGCGAAAAAGCAAAAAATGACACTCCTGCAATGCCCTCTCCTGATATGAGCGGACTTAACGGAATGTACTAAAAATCTTATCTTTGCTCTAACAAGTAAAGTGAGCAATAATAAAAGCCACGCCCTTTACAAAGCGAAAGGGGCGTGGCTTTTCCATTATGAAGAATAGTATATTTGGAGTTTTCAAAAAAAGTAATTGGGTAGAGGGTTCTATTTATAAGTACAAAACTATTTGAAAAGCTAACACAAATTATCTAAAACTTGTTGTAAGGAACATCACACCAAAAACGAGCAAGTTAGCTAAAACAATGGTCGCACCAACCGGCGTTCCTGCTAAGATTGAAGACACAATTCCAAGCGTGGCGCAAAAAATTGAAATCACAACCGATGATAAAATAACCGCTCTAAAACTGCCAAATATGCGCATAGAAGAAAGTGCGGGAAAAACAATCAGTGCGGCAATCAACAAAGAACCGACTAAATTCATTGCGGTCACGATTACTGCAGAAATTGTAACAGCCAGTAAAAACATATACAGATTGACCGATAAACCCGTTGCTTTAGCAAAGGATTCATCAAAAGTTATTGAAAATATTTTATGATAAAACAAAACAAACATCAATATAACGAATAAAGATAAACCAATGCTGAACCACACATCGTTCGAGGTTAAAGTCAAGATAGAAGTAGAGCCAAATAATGTAGTACATACATCACCGGCAATATTTGCTGAAGTCGGATAAAGGTGAAGCACTATATAGCCGATAGCAAGTGATGCAACAGACATCATGGCAATTGAGGCATCTCCGTGTAATTTTTTATTTTCTCCACCTATCAGTAAAACAATAGAAGCAGCAAGCGTTACAAAGAAAACAATAATATTTACATCAAAAACTTTAAAAGCTGTGGCAATGGCAATGGCACCAAAAGCAATATGTGCCAAACCGTCACCAATAAAGGAAAGTCTTTTTAAAACAAGTGTCGCCCCTAACAGTGAAGAGCAAAGCGCAGTCAACACTCCAACGATAAAAGCATTTATAACAAAGGGGTACGAAAGGTACAAGGATAATTCTGCAACGGCATTATTCATTTATTCACCTAAAATGATTTCTCATGCATCATAATTAAAAGTCACATACTAAACAAAATAATTATCATTCTCAAATAGGAAATATAAATCAAGCGACTGGAGATGTCAAGCTATACATTGTGAACGTTATTCTTCCACCACGACATCAACCATCTTAAATTATTGAGGAAAAAATCTTTTAACTTATATGGAAGAATTATTGGCAGAGCTGTCTGATTGATAGCGAAAATAATAAAGCCTTTATAGCACCCTTTTCGTGATTTATACAATAAAAAGAAAATTTTCTTTATTGGCTTTATTTGCTTTACTCCCTAAAAATTCACTTTTTTGCATAGATTTTTGATTAGTTAGAATAGCGTGACTTAGACTGTAAAAATTCCAATAAATTATTTGACATTTCGTAGACATTTTTTTACTCTCATACAAATTTATTTTTGGAGTATGTTATGGAACACACAATAAAAGCGTGGGGTTCACCAGGTCGCTATATTCAAGGTGCTGATGTTACAAAACGAATACAAGTTTATACTGCAAAGTTCGGTAAAAAAGCATTTGGCATTATTGACGCTTTTTTTTATCAGCAATACACACAAGTATTTGAAGAATTGTATAAAAACGATGGCGGTAGTTTTTCTTCTTTTGAATATAAAAATGAAATCACGAGAGCTCTAATAGCTGAAGCAAGTAAACATGCAAAAGACTTTAATCCTGACGTAATTATCGGTATGGGTGGCGGAAAAGCATTAGACTCAGCAAAGGCTGTTGCCCATGAGCTTGGACTTTCTCTTGTAATTATTCCGACAAGCGCTTCAACCGACGCGCCAACAAGTGCAATGTCAATTCTTTATGATGAAGAGCACAAGCATGCCGGCTGGATAGGTTTCCCTAAAAATCCTGACTTAGTTTTGGTGGACAGTCAAATTATTGCTGAGGCCCCTGTACGATTTCTTGTGGCGGGTATGGGAGATGCGCTTGCAACCGTTTTTGAAGGACGTGCGAGCATACGTTCAGACAGTGCAAATTATATCGCCATTGAAAGCGGCGATTATAGCCGAACACGAACAGCAATGGCGATTGCTGAGGAATGTTATAAAATCCTTTTAGAAAATGGTTTGCTTGCAAAAATTGCCAATGAAAACAAAGTTGTAACAGAAGCGCTTGAGGCTATTATTGAAGCAAATACTTTAATGAGCGGTTTGGGTTTTGAAAACCTAGGTTGTGCTGCTTCACACGCTGTATGTAACGGACTTTCAGCAGTTCCCGGAGGCGATAAAGCTTTGCACGGTGAAAAAGTTGCTTTTGGCGTTATCTGTCAATTGATTGCCGAAAATGCTCCCATGGAACAGATTTATGAAATTTTGCGCTTCAACAGTGAAGTTGGGCTTCCTATAACACTTGAAGATATGGGGCTTGAATCTAACGAAGAAAATTATGCAATTATTTCAAAAGATGTGGCAAAAACCGACTGGATGCGTGAACCGTTTTTTATGAACGACGAAAGAGTAAAAGGTGTTGTAAAATCAGCACAAGCTATCGGATTAAAATATAAAGCTATGTAAAAAATACAAAGCCAATACTGAACAGAGGGAAACATAAAACGAGAATATCCTCACTATGAATCAACAACGAGCAGCGAACATGGGTTTTATTGCGAGGCATGTGTCTCCAATAAAAAGCATACAATCATCGTATCAACAGGCAACAGATAAAATAAGGGTGTGAGTTATATGACAACTTATTCAAATGTTAAGAAGTGGATAGCCGAAATTCAAAACTATTCCATTCCTCAAATGAATGAAAGCGGTTTAAGTCGTTTTGTGGTGAATGATACTCTTATTATACACATTGTGGCATCACCAAAACCGCAGGCAAGTTCGTCTGATTCACTGTATTTTTATGTTCCCCTCATGCACATACATTTGCTTGACGCCCCCACACAAGAAAAAATCCTTTGGTATATCGCAAATAGAAATATGCCTGCGAAATTACCGGAGAATATAAGCCTCAGCGCCTCAAAAGAAAGTCAATATGTATGGTTGAATTATAGAGCTTCAACTGAGCATATGAATAGAGGTTTGTTTGAGAAAGCACTTGAACAATTTATATTTATTGCCAATGAAGAAAGAAATAATTTTCTTGAATTGACTTCTTTGAGTAATCAATCGACGGTTACTCAAGAAATGAAGCCCGAAGAGATAATGCCTCAAAATATTCTGTGGGGATAGTCATGCAAGTTCAAAATCCGTCAATATCCCAGCTGCAAAGAACTTTACTTGAACAAACACAAGTAACGCATATACAAGGGCAGAGCCCGGTCGAATCCCCTCAAGGTGAAGCAATTGCAAAGTCTATTGTTGAGAGTCAAGATAAAGAGGCTGTTTCAACACAAAGTGCTCCAAAGCCGAGAATACGTGCAGGTGCTTCTGCAATAGCTACAGCCGATAAAACGATGAAAGCAGGTGGCACGCAAAGCAAAGCGGCGATCAAGCAGTCCGTGCTTGACGATATAGATAAAACCCATGCTTCTGCCATGAATAAATACGACATGGAATTAAGAGCATACGAGCAGATAGGATCCTCGCTTTTGCGCTTGAAAGAAGGGGATGTTGGCTATGAAGGAAAACTTGCACTTGAAAAAAGTTTGGAAAGCCAAGCAAGAAATATTGCAACTCTTGTTGGCTTGAAGCAAACTCTCAGTGCAGATATTGACAGCTTGCTTGAAGCTACAAGCTCTGCTGAATTGTCACCTATCAAAGAAAAATTAGAAGCGTCGATTTCAAAATTGGATGAAGATGTTGCAGATGATGCGGTGAGCGGAATTAAAAGCCTCATTTCTCAAGTGAGTGCAGATATTGAACAAGCTGAATTTGTTGCAGATAA
Source organism: uncultured Desulfovibrionaceae bacterium (assembly GCA_964371955.1). GTDB lineage: Bacteria > Desulfobacterota > Desulfovibrionia > Desulfovibrionales > Desulfovibrionaceae > CAYJAZ01. Next base: position 5,048 of record CAYJPB010000021.1, read on the forward strand.
AAGAGCATTTATCTCTTCGATTAAAGACGATATAGCCCAAGCCGTTGAACAGAGGCAAGAACGTGTGGATTTCAAGGCAGAAATGAAAATCCAGCGCGAGAATTTGGCAATACAAATTACTTCTGCTTTTTCTGCAAAAAGCACAAATATGGATGTGCTTGCCTTATGTGATACCTACATTGAGCAAGAACAAACAATGTTTCCCCAATATAGCACATGTGATTTGCTTACCAACATTGGTTTAGGGGGAAGAGAACTTGAGCAATTGACAACAATGTTGAATAACAGAGATGCCATGCCGACAGAAGGACTTAAATCTCTTTACTCTTTAGTTTTGCAAATGGACGGTTACCAAAATACAGAAAATGCGCTTACACAGCCTGAAAATTTAGAGATATTCAATAAAGCAATCAGCGCTGAAGCAAGTAATGATGAAAGACAATTGGCATGGAATGTGCTTGATAACGAATACATTTCAAATCCCATTCTATCTCCAATTTTAGAAGCGGTAAAAGCTGATTTCATTCAAGGGGATAACCCTGAACAAGTGACGCTTCTTCACGACCAACATCTTGCTCGCCAAGCGGTGAATCAGTTTTATCAATGCTATGCAGATCAAAGCCTTTTGCCGAGTGTGAGTAATGCCTCTTCCGATGTGATACTTGCGCTTCTTTCAAATTTGCCTCAATCAAAAGACGGTGAACCGCTCGATTTTTATGCATGTGATGTGTATATGCAATTGGCAAGACTTGAAAATCCAAATATTTCCGATGAAGAATGTATTGCAAAACTTCCCGAATCTTTACAAGTTAAAGCACAAACCATGCTCGATACGTGGGGCGAACTTGGTATAACAAGTTCCACACAGCTTGAAAAAACAACACAAATTCTTGTAAATGCTCAGTTAAACAGAATTACTTTAAGTCTTTTGCTTGATACGTTCAATAATGTTTCTCCGACAAAAAATACAGAAGTGGCAAGAAAAACAGTGAATGCGCTTGCAAGTACAATACTTAATGTTAATTCAACACAAGATTTTGACGATCAAACAATTCTTTCTTTGTGTGCAAAAAAATTGGGTGTTGAACTGGCAGTTGATGAAGACTTGGCAAAAGCAATTAATGTCATTGCAAAAGAAGGTATGCAGCAAGGCATAGCCCAAACTTTACTTGATCAAGAAAAAGAAATTATGTCTACTCTTCAATCCTTACAGCAAAAAGAGAAACAAATTGAACTTCGAGGTGAAAGATTTGCGTATTCAATGATTTCTTTGCAACAAATACTTGTAAGAGATGTCAGTGAACTTTCGGCATACGATAAAACAAGCATTGGTTTAACCGATGAAATTATTCAAGACACAGAAAAATTTCAAGCTTTTGCAAAAGAATATATAGAAAATAATCCGCAAAGTAGCTGGATAAAATCTGTTGTTTGCAGAAGTTATCAAGCGAATAAGGGAACATTATCAGAGGCTGATGAGCAGTTGGTTAAAAATTTTACTTTGGATGAAACAAGTACGCGTGCAATTATTACTCAACTTGATCTTACAGCAAAAGGCGCAACAGTGCATCTTGCTTCGGGTATTACGCATAGCGGTAAGAGCGATGTTGCGGGGCGCTTGTTCAGAAATCTTGCTCGTGCAAACAGTAATTCTACCAGAACCTCATTTGAAGGCATAGAAAGTTTTACGATAAACGGAAAACAATTTGCGGTAAAAAATGAAAAGAGTGTAGAAAATCCCAGAGAAGCGTTACTTGCGTTGCTTAATGCAGAATCTGTGACAGTAACTACAAAAAAAGGTACAGAAACACAGGATTTTACAAATCCAATCGCTTCATCACACGCGCTTATACGAAATAGAGCGACCTCACTGACAGGGGATGATGCAAAAAGCGGAACAAAAATTATAGATCATGCGCTTTCCAAGACTATTATACAATCAAGCAATGAGAGTACATCAAAATTACTGAATAATCTTCAAGATAATTTAAAAAACGAATTTAATCAAACAGCTTCCATGGCTTCACGTATAAATAATTTAGCGAATGATGTTGTGAGTGATATCACCCAATCAATGTATGATGACAGTAACTTCTCAGATAAAATTGTTCCGCTTGTCATGAATATCGCCTTAGCGCAAACCAACACCACTTCGCAATCTTTCTTTGTTGAAACCGCAACGCACAAACCTTTAGAGATTCTTGGTGCTATTGTGCAAGGGCTTGACCCAAGCCTGACTGGCGACGCTGTTCAAGTTGTGGCGCAATCAATTATCAATAATAAAGATAAAGTAAACCTCAGCAGTGCAATTTTTACATCAGCCGCAACACTTGCGCATGGGCTAAACACCTTGAGAATCAATATGGAAGTTCCTTTGGAATCAAGAAATGCTCTCAATGCATTTACAACCGCTCAAACTGCAATGACCACTTTACAAGCACTCACAAATAATACTTCGCTTGAACTAAATGCAGGTATCAGTGTTGGGGTGGAAGCAGAAGTTTCAGCAGGTTTTGCTTCACTTGAAGCAAGTGTAAAACTTGGCGCGACAAATGGAATGACTTTATGGCGTGATGAAAATGGCGCGGCAAATCTGAATATAAGCAGTACGCTTCTTGCGAATGCAGGTATAGGCGCTTCTTTTGCCGGCATTGCAAGTATCAATATAGAAGGTGAGGTAAGTGCTTCGGATAATCTAAGACTCAGCTTTGCCAATGATAAAGCTTGTGCTGAATTTGTGGGGCTTTTCCTTACAGGGCAAGCAGAGCAGGGTGATTTAAAACTTGCTTCAAAAGTGTATAAGGGTGAGAGTTTCTCTGTGGGCGGCTCTGTAAGTGCACAAGTAGGAAATGAAATTGAATTACCTGACGGAGTGTGCACAGTTGGAGCGATGGCAGGTGTGAGCTTGGCAGGAGCGGTGACATACCACACAGAAGTATCCGGCACAACACGCACAACAACAAGTGAACACAGTTATGATTTCAATGCAAACCTCACTTTAGAGGCAACAGCACAAAGTCCGGGGCATGCAGGTATTGACACGGCAAAGTCAATTATTGAAACCGAGGGCACAGAAAAAAGCGTTGATGCAAGTGTCGGTTTTGGGCGAACAGATGTAAGTGCAAGTGCCACAATATCTGCATCAAACGGTGAATTTTCCGCAAGTGCCGTAGCAGAATTGAGCTATAATAATAATGCAACCGAAAAAACAGTTGTTGCGACAGATTTAAGTGGAAAAAACATTTCAAGCATTTCAAAAACAACATCGCAATTGGTAGCATGTTCTGACACAATGGGAGCCGTCACTTCATTTTTATCTCAATTGGGTGTTGAACCAAGCTCAAGAGCATTTGTTGAATTGCAAGCGTTTCTTGAAGCTAATCCACTTTCTTCATTTAGTATTTCTGTTACAAAATCCATTCCTGATTCAACTGTGGGCAGTCTTATGGGTAAAAGCGAAGCGCAAAAAAATGCGACAATCAATGATATTTCTCAATACACATTGAGCGAAATAAGTATTTCCTATACACAAGAAGCAATGAGTTCAAGTTTGGGTTTATTGGGAATTGTGTCAATAGAGCAAGATGCAAGCAAGTCAGTGGAAAAGAACTTCCCTGTAGCAGTATAATGAATGTTTTTTTGCAATATGTTATAAATAGCGAAGTAGAAAAACTATTAAAAATATTGGTGTTTTAAAGGGATTTATAGTACAGAAACACTTTTTTTTGCAAAAACAGAGTTATTTTCTTGCTTCGCTACTTTAAAGTTTTGGTATTACACACATTGTTGTGGATTGATTACATTTCTAATTCACGTACTCTTATTCGCTATGACAGAGAATTAAGCTTGACTCTTGGGTGGTAATCATGTACTCAATAACTACATGGTAATTTTTCAGTATTTTTTTTGAGGGCTTGTAAATCATGTATATTTTGATTGGTAAAATACTGATAAAGGCTTTAAGATATGCGCTTTAATACGATATGTTTTTGGGTTTGTTTTTTTCTTCATGTATGTGCTTTTCCACTCTTTGCTTCTGAAAGCAATGAAGAAAGGCTTGTCCGTGTTGGGTATCAACCCGGGTTTGGGATTATTGAAGATGCCTCTTCGGTGGATTTAAAGGGGTACGGCTTTAGTATTCTTGAAAGAATGACGCACTATTCTGATTATAATTTTGAATTTTTTCCTTATGATTTAAACGACGCTATCAAAGCTTTACAAAATGATGAAATAGATTTGCTCGGACCTATTTCAAGTTTTCGCACCAATGATGAAGAATTCAACTTTATGGACATGCCTTTTGCGCAGACACAAATCGCACTGGTTACAACAGAAGAGGGGACAATTTATTACGATACGCCCCAATTTATTGACGGTAAAGTTGTAGCAACATACAATAACAGCCCTTATACAGAAGTTTTGGACGAATACCTTCAAAAACACGATATTCAAGTACAATACGTGTACGGAACACCTTCCGACTATCACGAAGCAAGCGCCGATTTTTATCTTGTTTCAACCGCAAACAGCAATTTTTTTGATGCTCGCACGGTGCTTAATCTCTCAGTTGATGAGCTGTATTTTGTTACCGATAAAGACAATGCTGCTCTTGTGGAAGAATTAACAGATGTTTTTTATGAAACACTTTTGCACGACGGGTCTTTATTGCCTGACTTGCATTTTGAATATATTGCAAACTCAAATCTTACGCGAAGATATTTAACATTAAACGAAAGTTCCATGCTTTCGGGAACAACTTTCAATGTTGCTTATACAATTGATCATCAGCCTATTCAATTCCAAAGTGCAGAAGGGGAGCCTGACGGTATAAGCATTGAAATTATAGATTATTTGGCGGAGGAGTACGGCTTTGGTGTGAATTATCACCCCTACGACCCGACGACAATCGATCCCGAAAACGATATACGTGAAAGCATGGATATATTGCTTTCCATTCAAGACGATTTAGAGGATTTGAGAGACGAATTCACTCTTTCAGATAATTATTATCGTTTACCGCTTGTTTTGTTCGTGGGCGTTGAAGACCTTAACTTTGTGCTCAACCCCATAACCTCGAAGAGAATTGGTATCTATAATTACACAACCTTGGACTATGAAGCTATTGCTGAAGAATTTCCAAATGCCACAATTGTAAGATTTAACAGTATAAATGAAGCCATATTTGCGTATTTTAATGGAGAAATAGATGCAGGTTTATTCACTTCTTCCGGGGCAACATTTATTCAATCATTGGTGGGTGCAGATGACTATCAAATGATAGGAACAGACTTATCACTTCCTTTACGGATTTTTATTTCAAATGATTTGCCGAATGAGTATGTGACCTATTTTAATATTTTGTTTGATCATATCCCCGCAGAAAAAATTGAAGAAATTTTTACGCGCCAAACAATAGACTTTTTACCCGACTATACTTTTACAACTTTTATAATTGACTATTTGCCACATCTTATTATTGGAAGTTTGCTTGCAATTATTGCTTTTCTTATATTGATGTATTTTCTCTATAAAAAAAGACGAGACGATGTTTTGTACGCAATAAACCATGATGAGCTTACAGGGCTTATTTCGCTCTATCATTTTCAAAATCTGGCAAAAGAAATGTTGCAAGGAGCAAAGCCCAGAGAATACGAAGTTATTGCTCTTGATGTAGACTATTACAGAGTTATCAATTCGATGTACGGTTATGATGTCGGTACACGAACAATCATAGCTATCGGTGAAGCTTTGAAAGCAGGCTTCAGCGAATCGAAGGCTATTATTACACGTGTAACTGCTGAACAATTTGTAATATTACATAAACGTAATGCCAATGAAGATATTAAGTATATCAGTGCAAAATATCTTTTACCGGCTATTAAAGCAATTCTCGGTGAAGATTATAAAGTGTGTATGTCCGTCGGCAGTTATACTATACGTGACACAAGTGAGGCTGTCAGTATATGCGTAGACAGAGCGAATATTGCACGCTTAAAAGGTAAAGCGTTTCATAGAACTACGTATAAAATCTTTACTGATCAGATGCATAAAGAAAATGAAAAAAAACTTGAAGTCGTGTTCAGAATGGAGCAAGCAATCAAGGAAAAAGAATTTAAAATTGTCTATCAACCTAAAATTGACTTTAAATCGCTCACAATAACAGGGGCAGAAGCCTTGGTTCGTTGGCTTCCCGATGAGGGTGCTTCACTTTACCCTGATGAATTTATTCCTGTTTTTGAAGCAAACGGTTTTATTTCAACCCTTGACATGTATGTATTTGAACAAGTGTGTCAATTTGTTGCAAATCATAAAAATTCTATTGAGTTACCCACAATTTCAGTAAACTTCTCGGGCTTTACAGTACTTGATGTGAAAACGCCTTTACGTATAAAGTTAATGCTTGAGCGCTATGAAGTTTCTCCAAGCTCGCTTGAAATTGAAATCACCGAAAGTGCGCTTATTGATGATTCTAAAATTCTTTCAAATAAAATTGAAGAGCTTAAGCGTATGGGCTTTAAAGTTTCACTTGATGATTTCGGTGCCGGGGTATCTTCACTTAACCGCTTGAGTGCATTAAATGTTGATGTAATAAAGCTTGATAAAGCATTTTTGGATTATAATATTGACGACACAAAAGGTTCTGTCGTAGTTGAAAATGTTATTCGCATGGCAAAACAACTCAATATGAAGGTTGTTTCGGAAGGCATTGAAACAAAAGAACAAGCCATTTGGTTACAGAGCCTTGATTGCGATCTTGCGCAAGGCTATCATTTTGAAAGACCGCTCGACGATTTTGCCTTCATCAACCTTATTCAAGCTAACAAAGTATATCTTTTGGATTGATGAACTTAATGAAGCGCTTTTTCTATGTGCTTCTTATTTAATTGATAATTATTACGATTGACTGCTCAGAAAGAGTTTGCTAGAGTTTCTTTGTTCAGAAAATCTTTACTGAGAGGTGAGTATGTTTAAAACGATGACGCTCGGGCAGAAGTTGAGTTCCAAACAATTTGATGAAATAGAAGAAGAACTAAGAATAAGACTCTTTAATCTGCAAAGAGAATGTGAAGAACATAAACTTGCTGTTTTGGTGACATTGTGTGGAGTTGACTGTTCAGGTAGAGGCAAGGTGATGAATTTACTTGCCAAATGGCTCGACAATAAAAAAGTTCGCAACCACACATTTTGGAATACAAGCGATGAAGAAAAAGCTCGCCCCAATTCTTGGCGTTATTGGGTAAAACTCCCCGCTAAAGGTGAATTCGGTTTGTTTTTTGGTGGGTGGTATAGTGAACCCATTCGTAAAGCATCATACGGAGAAATTTCTGAAAGCGAATTGTATAGGATGATGGGAAGACATATCGAAAGAGAAAGAACTCTTGCCTATAATGACTATGTGCTTGCAAAATTTTGGCTACATCTTAGTGAAGAGGAGCATGCAAAGCGCCGTAAAGAGAGAAAAAAAGAAAAAGGCTCCGTTCATTTCACTCCTTATGAAGAAAAAAGTGAAAAAAATTATCCCGCTCTTATTGAAACAGTGTCAAAAGTAATTACAATGACAGATAAGCATTTCAGCCCATGGTTTGTTATTGATGCCTGTGATGATGAATTTCGTGATGTTTCTATTGCTCAAGCCTTAATCGACACGATTCAAAATGCTTTGGAAACAAAGAAAAACAAGCAAAAAGAAGAAATTATACAAACACCCGACAGTGAAAATCGTATAAATGTACTTGATAGAGTAGACTTATCAAAAACATTGGAAAAAGAAGAATATAGAAAAAAAATCAAAGAATTACAAACAGAAGTCTATAATCTTACGTACGAAGCATATAAAAAGGGTATCTCTTCAACTCTGGTCTTTGAAGGATGGGATGCTGCCGGAAAAGGCGGGGCAATACGTCGCGTATCAGAAGCAGTAGATGCAAGAATAACACAAGTTATCCCGATAAGCGCCCCAACAGACGAAGAACTTGCGCACCATTATTTGTGGCGTTTTTGGAGACATGTTCCGATGGCAGGGCATGTCACAATTTACGACAGATCTTGGTACGGTAGAGTGATGGTTGAAAGAGTAGAGGGTTTCAGTTCGCAAAGTGTATGGAAAAAAGCATACAGCGAAATCAATAATTTTGAAGAACAGCTTGTAGAAAATAAAAATATTCTGCTAAAGTTTTGGGTGCATATCTCGCAAGAAGAGCAATTGCGCCGCTTTAATGAAAGAGAAGAAGTTTCATGGAAGAATTATAAAATTACCGATGAAGACTGGCGAAACCGTGAAAAAGCAGATGCATACAAAGTTGCTGTTGAAGAAATGTTTTTACGTACCGACACTTTAGAAGCTCCTTGGCATATCATACCGGCAGAATCTAAATACTTTGCACGCGTTGAAGTTCTTACTATTTTTAGAGATGCTTTACTAAAGGCTCTCGGTAAAGATAAAAAAGCGCTTGATGATGATATTGCGTTAAAATCCGTAAAGGAAGTTAAGGGTAAAAAGAAATAAGCTTTATGTATTTTGCAAAGTGGGAAGGATAATGAATAATGACAGTTGAAATGAACGGCTTTATATTTTCTGACGATAAAGAAAGATTACAAATAGAAAATATATTTCATCTTCTACACTCATCCTATTGGGCAAAGAGCAGAACACGCGAAATAATTGAAAAATCAATTCAAAATTCACTTTGCTTTGGTGTCTATTTCAAGGAAAAACAAATTGGTTTTGCACGCTGTGTTACTGATTATGCTACTCTTTTTTATCTGGCTGATGTAATAATTGAAGAAAAATATAAAGGGCAAGGACTGGGAAAAGCTCTTTTAGAAATCATTCTAAACCATGAAGAACTAAAAAACTGTAACAGTATTCTCAGAACAGCAGATGCACAAAATTTTTACACTAAGTTTAACTATACTGTAATCAATAATGAGTATATGTACAGGAAAAATACAACAATTACAATGACTGAAGAGTAGATATATATGGAAAAAATTTTTGTAACAAAATCCTTTTTACCCCCGCAAGAAGAATATCTCTCCTATATTGACAGGATTTGGCAGAGTAATATTTTGACAAATCAAGGCTCTTGTCTCTATGAATTGCAAAATAAATTAAAAGAATTTCTTCATGTCAAGCATTTACAATGCGTTGTAAACGGTACAGTCGCTTTGCAATTGGCACTTTCTGCTCTGGATCTTGAAGGAGGAGAGGTTATTACAACTCCTTTTACTTATGTTGCCACACTTTCAGCAATTCTTTGGCAAAAGTGCACACCCGTTTTTGTTGATATAAATGAAGAAAATTTCACCATAGATGCAAATAAAATAGAAGAGGCAATTACTGAAAAAACAAAGGCTATTATGGCTGTACATGTGTTTGGCTATGCGTGTGATGTAGAAAAAATTCAGAAAATTGCCGAAAAGCATAATTTAAAAGTTATTTATGACGGTGCTCACGCTTTTGCCGCGAAATATAAAGGAAAATCTTTACTAGATTACGGTGATATTTCCACTCTTTCCTTTCACTCCACTAAATTGTTCCATACAGTAGAGGGCGGAGCTTGTATTATAAATGATATTGCCACAGCTGAGAAAATTGAGCTACAAAAGAGATTTGGACATAATGATTACGATCATATATGTCTTGGAATAAATGCAAAGCTCTCAGAAATGCATGCGGCAATGGGCTTGGCTAATTTTCCTTATATTGAATCTATAATACGAGAAAGAAAAAGGGTTTCAGATATATATTCAGAAATTCTCCCTATGCTTCAAAGGCAGAAAAAGCAAGAAGGATTAGAGCACAACTATTCGTACTATCCTGTTTTATTTTCAAATGAGGAAGAGCTTTTACGAGTTGTCGATGCGTTGGCAAAGCATGAAGTATATCCCAGAAGATATTTTTACCCAAGTCTCAACACCTTGTCGTATGTTGAATATATGTCTTGTCCGATATCCGAAGATATTTCTCGCCGAATTCTCTGCTTACCGCTTTATTCAAGCCTAAACGACAATGACGCTCTGCGCATTGCAGAAGCAATAAAATCCGCTTTATAATTGAAAGAGGATTAGAGTAAATCCAATAAAAAAATATGATTTACTTTGGATAATGTCGCCAAAACATGATTTTAACGACACTATCTGATTTTTTGAGGTTTTAGATTACAGTATGCCGACTTTTTTATTGAAGTCTTCAATAAGTTTGTCTAATTCTTGAACTTGCTCAAAAGTTTTTTGCCAATAGTTTTCGTGGTCATACCATTGGTCGTTCAGCTCTTCCACTTTCTTGCCTTGTTGTTCTACCCATGTGAAATACTTAAGATTGTGCACAGCTTTTTTGTCGTAATAGGACAATTCTTTTGTATTGTCGTATGTGATTGATTGTAAAAGTTCAATATCACGTTGCGCTTGTTTATCGCTGTATGTTCCGCGTTCAGCTTCAAGTTCTGCCAAGCGAGAAGTATATAATTCGAGTGAATCTGTGGCGATACTCACAACAAAGTCATTTTCAGTCAATTCATTGTATTTTGCAAATTTCACAGCAGCAATCATGTTGCCTATGCCTGAAATACCGAGTAAATCCAAGTTATCTAGCAGCTCTTGTGAAACATGTTCGGCGCTGAGTGCTTCTTTGCCTTGCGCTGTATTGAAAAGACGGAGTAAGCGAATAGGCATTTCATCGTCAACAGCAATTGCGTAGTCAGTATTTTTACAGTCGTGAATCCAAGGAATATGCTTATCGCCAATACCTTCAATTCTGTGATCTCCGAAGCCATTTTGTACCATTGTTGGGCATTGCAATGCTTCTGCTGCGGCAACTTTCATTTGTGGATATTTTGTTTTAAGATAGTAGCCGGCGCCTAATGTCCCACCGGAACCGGAAGAAGATATATAACCGGCGCATTTTTTCCCTTCGCCGATATATTTTTCTATTATTTCTTCAATTGCGTGCCCTGTAACGTTATAATGCCACAAAGGATTGCCCAATTCATCAAATTGGTTAAAGATTTGTAAATCTTCACCGGAATTTCTTAATTCCCAACACTTATCAAAAATTTCTTTCACGTTTGATTCACAGCCATGGGTTGCAATAACTTCACCGGCTACTTTATTGAGCCATTCAAAACGCTCTTTACTCATACCTTCCGGTAAGATAGCAATTGCATTACAGCCAAGCAATGCAGAGATATACGCGCCACCGCGGCAATAGTTACCTGTTGATGGCCACACAGCTTTTGTTGTTTGTGGATCGAATTGTCCTGTCACAAGCCTTGGCACAATACAACCAAATGTTGCGCCAACTTTATGAGCTCCTGTTGGGAACCATTTGCCGACAAGCATAACGATATTACAAGGTGCGCCGGTAAGAGCAGGAGGAAGGATAATGTGGTTTGTTTCACCAAAAGCGCCACCATTTACTTGAGGACTGTTTTTCCATGTTATTCTGAATAAATTTGCGGGATGTATATCCCAAAGCCCAATTTCTTCAAGTTTTTCTCTGATGGATGAAGGAATTAAATTCGGGTTTTGCATCATTTTGAAAGTAGGAAGAACAATGCCTTTTTCACGGCAATAATCAATGTTTTTCGCTAATACTTCTTCATTTATTGATAAATCTATCATAGTTTTCCTCGGTTAACGTAAAATTTTGTTGTGAAACGTGTTATATCCTCACATTACTTTTCAAGTATTCTACTCTTTTAGAAATGTCAATCTTTTTAAAATTTACAGTGAATATTTTCTTGTGTCTGCTTGGTGTCTTGTGCTACACCATTCTTGTGCTACTCAAAGCCATACGAGTGATTTTAAGGAGAATGTATGAACAGTATATTATTCAAAATTCAAGACAGCGTGCGAAAATATGCTGATATAATATCAAAAATTTCAGGTATAGAAGTTGAGGTAATGGACGAAAATATGTTTCGCATTGCCGGTACAGGAAGTTTGGCAAACAAAATTAATATTGATATGAGCAATGAAGGAAATACGTACAAGAATACTTTATTGAGCAAAAAACAGCAAGTTATTACAAATCCCAGAGAAAATAGTATTTGCTTGGACTGCAAAAATCGCCCTAACTGTAAAGAAACATTTGAAATATCAATGCCTATTCTTCTCAAAAAAAAGTCAATCGGCGTAATCGGAATGTTTAGCCGTGAAGTAGAACAAAAAGAAAGAATTTCAAAAAATCTCACTACATACCTTGAATTGCTAGATCTTATTGCAGGATTTATTTCTGTTAAAGCTTTAGAGTATATTGAACGTAATGAAATAAATGACACACTTCATTCTCTTGGGCTTATTAATGAATATATGACGCAAGGTGTTATTATTATAGGTAAAAATAATAAAATCATTTCTTTGAACAAAAGTGCGGCTCTTCAATTGAACATTGCGGAAAATCAAAAAGGAAAGAAAATTGAATTCTATCCAACGGGTGATATTATCGAGAATATGTCAGAATATCGTGTAGAATTAGACGGTAAAGAACACAGTATTGTAGGCTATGCAATAGATGTTGACGCGTATAGCACAAAAATTACGAAAATACTTTTATTTTCTGACCTAAATACACTCAAAGCACAAGAAACCCCACGTGTAAACCCGATGGCAATTGATTCTATTGTAGGGCAAAGTTCGCTCACGCTAGAGCTAAAAGAAGAAATTGTTAAAATTGCCCATTCCAATTCAACTGTGCTTATTACAGGCGAAAGCGGAACCGGAAAGGAAATGGTTGCAACAGCAATTTGGAAAGCAAGCGATAGAAAAGATGAAAACTTTGTAGCTATGAACTGTGCGGCAATTCCTGAAAATCTTTTGGAAAGTGAACTGTTTGGATATGTAAAAGGCGCATTTACCGGAGCTGATATCAAGGGAAAAATCGGTAAATTTGAATTGGCAAACAATGGTATTATCTTTCTTGACGAAATTGGCGATATGCCACTGTATCTTCAAGTGAAGCTTTTACGGGTTTTACAAGAAAGAACGATAGTGCGTATCGGATCAAATCAGGTGATACCACTCAATATCCGTGTAATAGCTTCAACAAATAAAAATCTAAAACAGATGGTGGAAACTCAAGAATTTCGTGAAGATTTGTATTATAGGCTCAATGTTATTCCTATAAATATTCAACCATTACGCAACAGAAAAGACGATATTAAAGAACTTTTTGATTATTTTATTCCAAAATATGCAAAGATAAACAATAAGACATTTAAAAAAATACACAAAGATGCTATGGAGAAATTAGAAAAATATCCTTGGCCGGGTAATGTGCGTGAACTTGAAAACAGCGCGGAATTTATGATAAATATGATGAGTACATCCGGCGAAATCCATGAAAATATATTACCGCAAAATATTAAATCACACTTCTTGCGCAATGAAAAAATTCATTATGATTCGCAAAATATTCTTCCTCTTGAAGTTTTAGAAAAGCGAGAAATAATTAAAGCCTTGCAAAAGTTTGGGCAAAGCACTCAAGCAAAAAAAATGGTTGCACAGTCTTTAGGCGTTGGACTTGCCACTCTCTATAGAAAAATTGAAAAATATGGGTTAAATTCTCAAAACGATAATTCTATTTTGTAGAATCATTTATATTACTGACTGTAATTACAGATGATATTATAATTCTCAAAATGATAAATTGTTATCGTTTTGAGAATTTGTTGTGTGTATTTTCATGCTGTTTTATAAATTTTCAAAATGTAATTAAATTATTTCATTGAATTTATTGATGTTTTAAATTTGCTTGTTCTGTTTTTTTTCTGCATTTTTTGGCACAGTTATTGCTAATAAAAAAGGAAAAATCATTTTTTATGAGGTAGGCATGGAAAAAATCCAATTAGCGCAAATAAACAATAAAAATCTTAAAAATCCTTACAGTTTGGCGGATTTTTCAACAAATAGAATACAAAATGTTTTGAATTTTCACAAAAGTTTTGATGCTTACAGTGAAACTCCTTTGGCTGAATTAAAAAATACTGCAAGTGCAATTGGCATAAAAAATATATATATCAAAGACGAATCCTATCGTTTCAACCTCAACGCCTTTAAAGTGCTTGGCGGAAGCTACGCAATAGGTAAATATATCGCCCAAAAACTTGGTAAAAATATTGACGATTTATCGTACGATTACTTGATTTCCGACGAAGTAAGAAAAGAATTGGGCGACCTTACATTCGTTACAGCAACCGACGGTAATCACGGCAGAGGCGTTGCGTGGACAGCGAATAAGCTCAAGCAAAAATCCGTTGTGTATATGCCAAAGGGCAGTGCCAAAGAAAGACTTGAAAACATTAGAGCTGAAGGTGCAACTGCTGAAATTACCGACATGAACTACGACAATGTTGTAAGATTTGCAAATAAAATGGCTGAAGAAAACGGCTGGATTATGGTGCAAGATACAGCTTGGGAAGGCTATGAAGACATTCCTCTTTGGATTATGCAAGGCTATGCAAGCATGGGGCTTGAAGCCTTAGAACAAATTAAAAAAGAAAATAAAGAAAAACCTACTCATGTACTTGTACAAGCAGGCGTTGGAGCTATGGCAGGAGCAACTACGGCTATTGTAGCAGGATATTACGGAACGGATTGCCCGCACATAATTGTTGTAGAACCGGAAAAAGCAAATTGTGTTTTCCGCACAGCAAAAGCGAATGACGGTGAGTTACACTTTGTTACTGGTGATATGGATTCCATTATGGCTGGACTTGCATGCGGAGAACCAAGCACAATCGCGTGGCCTATCCTCAAAGATTATGCACAAAGTTTTATTTCTTGCCCCGAGTATATAAGCGCAAAAGGAATGAGAATGTTGGCAAGCCCCGATCATGGCGACCCAAAAGTTGTTTCTGGAGAATCTGGTGCCGTAACATTCGGTATTATTGCAGAAACTATGATGAATCCAAAACTTGCAGATATTAAAAAAGCTTTGCAGCTTGATGAAAACTCTGTTGTTCTTTGTTTCTCAACAGAGGGTGATACCGATAAAGAAAATTATAAAAAAATAGTCTGGGACGGGTTATACCCAAGCTATTAAAATACACAAGGAGAACTGTATGACAGACATTCAAAAACTGTGTGAAGAACACAAAGAAGACATGCTCGCTTTTCTGCGCCAGATAATAGCAACACCTTCCGAAACAGGTAAAGAAGAAGCCGTTGTTGAAGTTATAAAAAGCAAAATGAACGAACTTGGTTTTGATGAAATAATGGTTTCCTCTCACGGAGATCTCATCGGCGTAATCGGTGAAGGCGAAACACATATACTTTTTGATTCACATATCGATACCGTTGTAGTAAATGATGCTGACGAATGGCAGTTTCCTCCCTATGGCGCGCACATGGACGATACCTATATCCATGGAAGAGGCACAGTTGACATGAAAAGTTCTGTCGTATCAACTGTATACGGCGCGTATTTTGCAAAAGTACTTGGCTACACAAAAGATAAAACCGTGTATGTGTGTTGTTCTGCTATGGAAGAAGATTTTGATGCTTATACGCTTAGAGAGCTTATTAAAGAATTTAACCTCAAACTTGATTATGCTATCATCTGCGAACCGAGCAATATGCAAATTGCGCTCGGACATAGAGGCAGAGCAATGTTTGAAATTGTAACAAACGGCATCTCAGCTCATGGAAGCGCGCCTGAAAACGGAAAAAATGCAATCTATGAAATGCGTGAAATCATTGGAAGAGTTGAAAAACTCAACGAAGAGCTTTACAAAATTGAAGGCGAACACGGCTCGGTTGCACTTACAAAAATTGAAAGTGAAACTGTTTCTTTGAACGCTATTCCCACTGCTTGTAAAATTTATCTCGACAGAAGGCTTGCACTTGGCGAAAATCTTGAAATTGTCAGCAAAGAAATGGATAAACTTGTTGAAGGTTTGGACGCGCAATGGAATGTATATATCGCAAAAGGCATGTGCTACACATCAAAAGAAATCAATATGTTCACCTTCTTAGAAGCGTGGGAAACAGAAAAAGCACACCCAATTGTGCAAGCAATGGAAAAAGCTTATAAAGAACAATTGGGCAAAGATCCAAACTTCTTCAAATGGAACTTCAGCACAAACGGTTTCGCAACGGCAGAACAAGGTATTACTACCATCGGTCTTGGGCCCGGCGATATGAACCTTGCACATATGCGTGATGAAAAATGCAAAATTCAAGAAGTATTCGATTGCTGTGCAACGTATACCGGCTTACTTGAACATATGTAGGACATTTTATGAAAGATTGCCTTTATATTGAAAACAGCATGAAAAAAGCTGTTACCTGTGACTTTCTTACGAAGCAAAATGCCTTACAGGTTGAACGCTTTGTTTCAACATACAGCGGTTATACCCAAACCCCTCTTGTGTGCTTAGACGATTTAGCCAAAGAGTTTAACGTGCAAAAAATTTATGTAAAAGACGAATCAAAAAGAATGGGTTTGAAAGCTTTTAAAGTTATCGGCGTACTGTACGGTACGGTGAAAACAATTTGTGCTACACTCAATATTGACATAAATACTGTTGCTTTCAATGATTTGGTGCAAGGCGAACTCAATAAAAAAATCAGGCAATTAACACTTATTGCCGCAACAGACGGTAATCACGGCAGAGGGCTTGCCTTTGTTGCGCAAAAACTTGGTTGTAAGTGCAGAATTTTTATGCCAAATAATGCAACCGATGCTCGCATAAAGGCAATAGAATCATTTGGGGCAGAAGTTTTTGTTACGGATATGAATTACGACAATACCTTGTTGCAAGTTATAGAAGAAGCAAAACAAGACGGTTGCTTACATATTCAAGATCAAGCGTGGGAGGGATATGAGGAAGTAACAAACTCTATCACGCAAGGCTACACAATTATTGCGCTTGAGATTTTAAAGCAAATCGAACAGCAAGGAAATGAAGCTCCCACGCATATTATTCTTCAGGCAGGCGCAGGCACTTTTGCTTTTGGAATATTGGGCTTTTTTACAGATGTGTACAAAGATCAAATGCCAATTATGGCACTTTGTGAGCCGCATAACGCCAATCCATACTATGTTTCTGTTCAAAATAAAGAAAGAACACAAGTTTTTGGCGATTTAGAAACAGTTATGGCGGGTCTTTCAGTTGGAGAAACAAATCATGTCGCGTGGAATTTTCTCAAAAATGTAATAGACGGAAGTGCAAGCTGTTCTGATTATGTTACAGCAAAAGGTATGAGAATTTTGGGAAATCCCTATGGTAATGACGAACGCATTGTTTCGGGTGAATCCGGCGCACTTGGGTTTGGCTTTTTTTCAATGATTGCAAATGACAGTGCTTACGAAGATATACTACAAAAAATGAAAATAAACGAACATTCCAGACTACTGTTTATAAATACAGAAGGCGATACCGACCCTCATGTATATAGAGATATCGTTTGGAATGGCTTATTTGCTCAAGCATAAGTGATTTAAAGATAAAGATGAGTATACATACAATGACATATTTTGATACTATTTGTGCTGTTTGCTTTTCTTTATCCCCTAATTTTCTTACGCAATCATACAAAATTAATACTTTTATTCTCGAAAAATCAACGTACACTTGAGCTTGGCGGACAAAAGTATGTTTTTATGAATTTGTGACATTATAGATTAACACTTAACATTATTCGGAGAGAACAGTTATGGAAACAAAAAAAGGAATGCAAGTTCCTCATATTTTCATTATCTTGCTTGGTATTATTCTTTTTGTAGCAGGACTCAGCTATGTTATCCCAGCCGGTGAGTATACGCGTATTGCCGGTCCCGATGGTCGTATGATGATTGATGCGACCTCGTTTACCATTATCGAAAGTACACCTGCCACATTTATGCAAATTTGGGTTTCATTGCCTACAGGTTTTGTTGAAGCAGGTTGGGTTGTTGTTTTAACATTCTGCGTTGGCGGCGGTTTTGTTGTTATCAGAAACACAATGGTTATTAACGGCGCAATCACTTGGCTTGCTAATAAATTTGCCAATAACGGTATTGTTGTTATACCCATTTTGATGCTTGTTTTTGCAATTATTGATAACTTTATCGGTATGGCTGAACTTACAATGGTATATGTTCCGATTATTTTACCGCTGATGTTTGCCCTTGGTTATGACTCCATAACTGCGGCGGCAACAGCACTTGTTGGTTCTGCCATTGGTTTTTCTGCTGCTCTGGCAAACCCATTCACCGTTGTTATTGCACAAAAAATTGCAGGCTTACCTCTTTATTCAGGTTGGGAGTTTCGCTTAGTTGTGTTAATTGTGATGGCTATTATTGGAATAGGCTTTGTTATGCGTTACGCTTCAAAAGTAAAAAAAGATCCCAAAAGCAGTGTTATGTATGAACTTGATTTGAAAACAAAGGAATATTTTGCTGCAAACACAACCGAAGACGTAATTCTTAACGGCAGACAAAAACTTGCCGGCATAGCAACTCTTATTCTGTTTTCAATAATGGTGTACGGGGTTTTCAACTGGGCTTGGGATATGCCACAAATCGGCGGTATCTTTATTCTTATGGGTATTGTAGCCGGTCTTATCTGCGGTATGAGCGGTCGTAAAATTTGCGAATCATTCCTTGAAGGTT
>CAYJPB010000022.1:0-12681 GCA_964371955.1 uncultured Desulfovibrionaceae bacterium
CATCAATAATCGCATTACCTGCAACGTGGTGAGAACGAGAGCCCGAAGCAGGGCCAGTGTCGGGGCATGCACCGGTATCATTTGTATGTAAACGAATTTGTTCGGGTTTGAGATTGAGAGCGCTCAAAGCTTTATGCGTGTGCACAACTTGGCCTAAGTCTGCGCCCTGTCCCATATCAGCCCAAGTGCTATATACAGTAACACCGTCGGCACGTAATTCTAAATCAACTTCGGCATGATCGGGAAGTTTTGAAACGTGGTAACCACCAAGAGCAATACCCACACCGCATTTTACGGTATCTGTAGTTTCTGCGGCTGCTTTTGCCTTTGCTTCCTCATAATAAGGGCGAATCTTATCCATAAGTTCTTTTGTTACATATTCACGATACGGAACAGAAGTGGAGGATAAATCACCGTCTTCCGCTAAGTTCAGATAACGGAAATCGAATGGATCCATACCGAATTTAAGCGCTAACATATCAACAATTTGTTCATTGACCATATAGGTTTGCGGCGAACCGAAAGCTCTATACGCTGTTCCGAAATTTGTATTGGTGAATGCGGTACGCACCAATCCGCGAATGTTTGGAATGTTATAGTAATAGCCCATAAATCGCACAACTTTTGTAGTAAGCGCGCCTGCCATTTCACTGTATGCACCGTGGTCTAAGCCTGTCAAACAGTCATAAGCAACAATTTTCCCTGATTTATCACAAGCAATACGTGCATTTGCAACGATAGGTGAGCGTTTACCGGTTGTTGCTTGGTGTTCGTGGTAGCTCATTTCCAAAGAAACAGGACAGTTTAATGCAAGAGCACACACGGCGGCAACAGCATAGTTACCCGCTGACATACTGTAACCAAAGCTTCCGCCAACAGGGTTATCTATAATGCGGATATTTTTAGGCTCAAGCCCAATTCCTGCCGCCATTTGGGGGATAACTCCGTAAAGGAATTGCGCTTTACACTGAATAACAACGCCGTCACCGTCAGGATAGGCTTGCATGACATCCGGCTCAATGGGTAAGTGCGGTTGACGCGTTGTACCAAAAGAACCTGATACGGTTATGTATTCATCGCTGTTGAAAATATCTCTGGTGTCATCTCCTTTGTAGAGGGGTTGTTCCATGTAGATATTTGGAATGTCGGGGTGAACTTGCGGCGCGTTTGTGGCTACTGCTTGTTCAAAGTCCATAACTGCTTCTTTTTCTTTATATTCTACATATACTTGATCGGCGGCGGCACGAGCCTGTGCATGACTTTTTGCGGCAACAACGGCAACAATATCGCCATAGCGAAATACTTCTTTATCGCTTATGATTGGTCGATCTTTTCCGTGGCAAAGACTGTTCACTGTTCCTTGAGGAACTGCAAAGCGGTTTGTGCCTTTAACATCTTTTGCGGTGATAACTCTTTCAACACCGGGCATTGCCAATGCTTTGGAATCGTCAATTTTTACAATATCAGCTCTGTCAACTTTAGCAAGGACGACAGCAAGATACAATGTTCCGGCAGGCATTTTTAGTGCAACGTCAGCACCGTAATCACAAGTACCAAGCACACGTGTCATGCCTAAAGGTTTTTGGAAATGAGAACCATAAATAGAGCCATCAGCAGGCATGTCAACTCTCAAATCGTCCATCGTTCTTTCACCGCGCATAACAGCGGCGGCGGCAATAACGGCATCAACAATAGGTTTATAACCTGTACAGCGGCACACATTATTGTTTTTTGTAAACCATTCACGCACTTCTTCGCGTGTAGGGTTTGGATTAGCATACAATAAGGCACGTGCTGAAATAATAAAACCGGGTGAACAAAATCCACATTGCACCGCGGCATATACCAAGAATGCTTTTTGTAAAGGATGCGGATTTTCTGCCGTTCCCATGCCTTCAATTGTTTCAACAACGGCAAAATCTTTTATTTTTGACATCGGGCGTATACATGCACGGGTCAATTTTTTATCTAAAATGACGTTACACGCACCGCATTGTCCAGTCTTACAGCCTTGTTTTGTACCTGTAAGACCAATTTGACGTATTGCATCTGCCAAAGTGTCTTGATTGGTATCACAAAGAATTTCTCTTTGCACGCCATTTAAAATAAGAATGGCTCTTCTTAAACTCATTTTTCCTCCATCGATACATGAGAGTATAGTACCTGGCTTTATCTAAAAAATATATATTATAATAGGAAGTTGATAAGGATTATATTCGCCTGCGGCGCGCCCAAAGGGGATAATCCCCTTTGGAAACCCTAATAGTCTTCTTGAAATATAGTTCTACTTTTAGAGTACGTAAGATACTCATTTTTCATAGTTGAAATGCGGTCACTTTTGTTGTTAAGTGACCGCGATTTTTTCGCAATGTTTAATTAATATTATATCAATTTTTTATACAGTTCAGCAATATCTTTTACTGTTGATTGTCTTGGGTTTGATAAAACGTTTGCACTTTTCATGGTGTCAGGAGCCATTTTTTCGATAAGATCGGCGGTAACACCAACATCTGAAAGTTTTTTAGGAATACCGATTTCTTCATTAAGCGTAATCAATTCTTGAATAAGAATATCAGGTGTAAATGCTTTCACGGGTTGTTTTGTGCGGCGGACATAATTGTAAATTTTTTCATAACGCCCATTGTCTGAAAGTGCATTGTATTCCATAACAGTTGGGAAGATAATGGCATTTGCAACCCCGTGAGGAACATGGAAGTAAGCGCTTACAGGGTGACTCATGGCATGCACATTGCCAAGTCTTGCCGATGCAAATGAAATACCTGCAAATGTACTTCCGACAAGCATATCGCAAGCAGCTTCAAGATCGTTTCTGTTTGCAACAAAACGGCGAATACTTTTACCGATAAGTTCCATAGCTTTTTCAGCCATTAAATCGGAGAAAGGATTGGCATTTGTTGAAAGATAGGCTTCAGCGGCATGGATAAATGCATCAATTCCGCAGGCGGCGGCAATGTGTGCAGGTGTGCCAAGAACAAGTTCAGGATCTAAAAGAGCAAATTTAGGAAGCATTTCAAAGCTGAATACTGTGAATTTGAAGTTTCTTTCTTCATCTGTAACAACGGCAGAAGCGGTTACTTCACTGCCTGTACCTGCTGTTGTGGGAATAGCAATTGTTGGAACGATTGGGCCCGGAACAAGGTGAGCGCCTTCATAATCAACAACTTTACCGCCATAAGTAGCTAAAACACCAACAACTTTTGCAACATCCATAGGGCTTCCGCCGCCAAGAGCAATAATGCTTGTTGCACCGCTTTTCTTATATTGTTCAGCAGCTTCATCAATAACAGCAATTGTTGGGTTTGGCTTTACATCGGTGAAAACTGTGCATTTTAAATTGTTGTCTTCAACAATTTTTTGCACTTTATCAACAAGGCCTATACTTTTAAGACCCGGATCTGAAATCATAAATACATGTTCTGAATTGTTTAATTTGAGAACTTCGGGAAGTTTTTTTAAGCAACCTGCGCCAAATTCAATGTTTTGAGGAATTTTGAAATTGAAATTGTTCATAAATATTCTCCTGAATATTGTAAAAAGTATTAAATTGTTGGTACATTTTTATAATAAAATGTATGGTAGATTGTATTTTATTATAGTTTATCCTTCCAAAAACTTTTCACCAGAGTTTCCAACTGTTTTTTATAAGACCATTCTTTTTTCGTGAAGCTCAAAATATATTTTTTTGAACTTATATTTGCACACTCCTTGTCTTAGTCTATTGTAAGCTATTAAAATATCAAATGGGGAAGCGAATAAAATGTGGGCCACAATGTTATGGTAATATAGCCAAATATTATCACAAAAATCATTGAAGTGAAGAAAGGAAGAATTCCCTTTTTAAACATTATATCCGCATCAAGTCCGTAAGAAATCGGAATAGCTCTCACACTTATAGGAAGAAGAAATTCCAGATTAAAAGCCATTACGGTAACAAACCAATAGGGCATTGGATCAAGCCCCATTTGAGTGGTAAATTCCAAAACCACAGGAATAACCATAGCTGCTGCTGTGGTTCCATTAGTAAGCTCTGCCAAGATTCTTGTTATTACAACAATAATAACAATTGTTGTAAAACCTCCATCAAGATTCATGGCAACAACCATATCTGCAAAGTGGGCAGTTGCACCGGACTGTGTAAGCAATACGCCCAGTGCCAAGCCACTTGCAAAAAGAATCATCATACCCCACATTGTTTGACTTTGCGCCGTTTCCCACGTGAGTAAAAACTTTTTATCCTTTGTGATAACAAAAAACGAAAGAGATCCAAAAAGCAAAAAGATATATGCCGGCGAAAGCCCCGGTAGTAAATCAGCATATAAGGGACGAAGAAAAGAGGCAAATGTTGCTGAGAAGAAAAGGACGAGTGAAATTTTTTCATCGCGCTTCATAGCACCAAGTTCTTTATAGGCCTTTGTGAAATATTCTTTTGTGCCATTGAGACTTTTTACGTCAGATGAAATATAAAGCATAACAGCAAGTAAAAGGAGTGTGGCAAGTATGAAATAAGGCGCAACTCGCACAATCCAGTCGATATAGAAAAACTCTTGCCCTGTTTGTGCTTCCAAAAAGGAAATTGCCGTAAGATTCATCGCTCCGCCAAGCGGAGTTCCCGCACCACCCAAACTTACGCCCCAGCCAATGCACAATAAAATTGGTACGGCAGGTTTTGCTGTTTTAATATCTGTATATCCGGCAGCGGAAAGCATGGCAATAGCAATGGGAGTGAACACAGCGCACACCATAACATTTGGTAAAAGCGTTGTGAACAGTACAGAAGCAAGAAGCCACACTATAACTTGTGAACGCATTGAAGAACCAACCAATGAAAGCGTTTTCAATGCGATGCGCCTATCTAAACCGATTGAGGCCCAAGGCGCACAAAGTAAGCCTGAACCGAATATGAGAATAATACTTTCGGCAACATATTGTGCTGTAAGCAAGTGCATAGGTATTATATCAAGAAGAGCATTTACAATAACAGGTAATAAGGCAGTGATTGAAATATGGACAGGTCTTGTGATCCACCAGAAAATCATCCACATTGTGAGCCCTACTGCTTGCGCTCCTTTGCTATCTAAACTATCTGTCAGCAAAAATAATGACACAGCCAACAAAACAGGCCCCAAAGCAATGTATGTTAATCTTTTACTAAGTGTCATCAAATAATCCTTATATCACGCTATATAAAGCCTTTATTGTGTATAGAATTGTCTTGTTCACAGCTTATTGTACAAACTGTGAACAAGAACATCTCAGTTATATTTTAGAATGTAAGGTGCGGAAGTGAGTAGAATGATGGCCAAAGCTTAATCACTATGTAACCAAATACTATAACAAAGAGCATGGTTACAATTGATGGCAATATACCTTTTTTGAACATAACATCCGCATCAAGCCCATAGGAAACAGGGATAGCACGCACACTGATCGGCAACAAGAATTCTTCGTTATATGCCATAACTGTGATAAACCAATAAGGCATAGGATCAAGCCCCATAACCGTTGTAAATTCAAGCACAATAGGAATTGTCATTGCGGCTGCGGTTGTTCCGTTTGTGAGTTCTGACAAAATACGGGCGATAAGAACAATGATAATAACGGTCGTTAAACCACCATCTAAGTTCATGGCAATGATATAGTTTGCAATGCTTGTGGTTGCGCCCGATAATGTAAGAAGTCTGCCAAGAGCAAGTCCACTCGCGAACAAAATCATCATACCCCACATGGTATTGTTTTGTGCAGTTTCCCAACTTAACAAGAATTTCTTTTCAGCGCTGAGAATAAAGAAGCAGAGCGAACCGAAAATCAAGAAGAGATACGCCGGTGCAAGTCCGGGAAAGAGTTCAGCATAAAATGGTCTGAGAAATGTGCCTATAGTCGCAATAAAGAACAAAGCAAGACAAATTACTTCGTCGCGCTTGATTGAACCAAGTTTCTTATATTCTTCTTTAAAATATTCTTTTGTTCCGTCAAGACTTTTCACATCTTTTGAAATAAATATCATCAAAGCCCAAAGTAATGCCGTAGCGAGAATGAAATAAGGAAGAATACGAATAATCCAATCGGTATAGAAAAATTCTTGTCCTGTTCTTGCTTCCAAGAAAGAAATCGCGGCAAGGTTCATTGCACCGCCGATAGGAGTGCCTGTTCCACCTAGGCTAACCCCCCAACCTATACAAAGTAAAATCGGCACTGCAGGTGCTGCGGAAGGAATATCGTCATAACCCGCGGCTTTAAGCATGGCCACAGCAATTGGTGTGAATAAAGCACACACCATTACGTTTGGAAGCACTGTTGAGAATAAAACAGAGGCCAGAAGCCAAACTGTTACTTGTGATCTCATTGACGAGCCCACAATAGAAAGTGTTTTTAATGCAATTCGGCGATCTAAGCCAATTCCCGCCCACGGCATTGTGAGTAAACCGGAACCAAAGATAAGAATAATACTTTCAGAAACGTATTGAGAAGTCAATACGCTCATTTCGACGATATTGAGTAAGGCATTGACAACAATAGGCATAAGCGCAGTTATTGAAATGTGTATCGGTCGTGTAATCCACCAAAAAATTAACCAAACTGTTAATCCGATAGCTTGCGCTCCTTTTACTGTTACCGCATCGGCAAGTAAAAATGAAAGAACAAGCATCATTAAAGGGCCTAATGCTAAGTAAGTTAATCGTTTTGAAAGCGACATTTTGACAATTCTCCTTTGTCGGTTAGGGTTTTATATGTTCTGTCATTGTGGCAGGCATATGTATTTAGACAATTTATTTGTTTTGTTCATGGCTTGTCAGCAAGTCAACATCTAGGCGAATTTGATCGCCTCGGAAAATAATGTTTGCCATATATATTGTATAGCCGTTCGTATCCTTTGCTATACGTCGCACATGGGCCACAGGGTCTCCATTGCCAATTTTTAGGTGATGCGCAGCTTCTGCATCTGCTCCTCCCACAGTTAAAACTTGGCGAGCCTTGGCGACGGGAAAGCTTAATTCTCTCAACACTGTTAGGATGGGACGCGTTGAAAAGCTTACGGGATTTTGCGCAAAAATGTGTTGCGCCAAATAAATATCCAATAAGGCAAAGGGCATGTTATCCATGCTGTGAACGCGCTTCATAAAGCGGTAAGAAGGCAGCAATAACTGCTCTTCATCATGTAAGGAAGGGCAATAATCTACATCGCGTTCAACCAAGACTTTTACATCCGCTTCTTGCACTTCAATAACCAAGTCGTCCCAAGAGGTTTGTAGACGTTGAAAGTTTTTTGCTATATTGGCTGAGGTGACAAAGGTTCCGTGCCCTTGGCGACTTGCGAGTAATTGCTCCGCTACCAGATGTTGTATTGCTTGACGCACTGTAAGGCGAGCGATGTTAAAATCCGCTGCCATAGTTTCAAGACTTGGCATACGCATGCCGTCGGGCCAAGTGCCGTTTTCGATATTGCGACGGATAAATGATGCCAATTGAAGGTAGAGTGGAATGCCATTCTTTTGAAAAATGGAGCCTGAAAGTTTTGTGTTTTGCATTATTGTGTTATACATATATAAGACTATACCTTTAGATGATTAGAGTGTCAAGCGAAAAATTTGCATACAGTAAAACTTGTTAAAGTTTGTGCTAAAATGCACTAGAGCATTTTCAATTAAAAATCGTCCTATTAATGCTCTAGTCCGTTCATCGGTGAATTGTTCATCATATTTCTTTCAAGTCTGTTATTGCGCTTCTTTTTGGAGGAATAATTTTAGCTTTGTTCCCTCTTTGTTTTATGCAAATGGAAAAAAATTGAGGGAGGGCATGTTGAGGCAATCTTTTTTGCCTTTTTCCGTTCGATACAATCATTTTCCTCAGATAGCGCCTTAGATATTACGCGGAGTTACTTCATACATGCGCCTGAATTTGACATTGTCGGCATAGCGTATATTTCCTTTATGCATCTCTTGTTTCTTATGCTTGTACAAGATATTCGTAAACACAATAAAGGTTTTTCCAAATTAAAACAATTGTATTTTTGAACGATTTGCAGGAGGAAGAGTGCGAAGTCGCTTCACATAAAGATTTACGCACTCGATGTAAATTGTATTATTCCTAACACTGTTCGGGGTGAAAATTTCAGCTTATCTTTCGGAGATTTCTTTCAACTTCGCAATGGTTTTGGTTTTTTCACCTTTTCCATTGTAGGTATGACTGTAGGTACACCAAAAATTAACCAATGTACCGTCAGGCTGTTGTGCCCTTATAACCTCACTCATTTCATCTCTCTGTTCATTGGTTTGCCTTACTTCTTCTGATAAATCAATTGTATCAAGGAATATAAGCTTTCTTATGTTTGAATTGCGATAATTTATAACTATTTCCGGAATATTAAACTTATGCGCAAAATTCTTTGAAAAACGCATAATATCAGCTTTTACATCATAATTAAAAAATGCATTTTGTGTCAAAGAGGCAATCATTAGGTTGAAATCTCTTTCTTTTTGCAATTCTTTTTTTGTATCGGCAAAGCTTGTGATATCGGTGAGTGTAAGATAAAGTTTTTCTTCTCCTTTTTCGTTGATAGCACCTTTACCGCTTAATTGTGCAAGTTTTGTTTCTTGATTTTTGGTCACATATCGGCATACATACTCAATTTGTCCAAAATGATCATCTTCTAACATATAATTCATATAATTCAATAAATTTTCTACATCTTGCGGATGAATTAAATGTATGCCCTGATTGTTAAAAGTATCTCGAAATTCTTCTTTCGTGTAACCAATTAAATCAAAAAAGGCGTCATTTGCTTCAATAACGGTGAAAGTTTGATTAACTTCTAAAACTATAATCCCGCAAGTGAGCAATGAACTTGCAAATCTTGTATTATTTATATTTTGTATGAGCGGTGTGCGCGAGGAGTTTTCTAAAATTTGTGACATAAGGTTAATATACTTTGATTCAAATTCGGCAATTGGCATAGGCCTTGCGTAATAATATCCTTGGATAGCGTCACAATTCATTGATTAGAATGGTCGATGTCGACTTCGCCAAGCAGATACGGGAATTTTTTGTGCTCCTTACTTGCAATTGTTGTTTTAGGTTGTTGATATATTGAATTTAATCCCATCAAATGCATCAAGCGGCGCACTCGCTTTCGACTGACATTGTGCCCCAAATGCTTTTTGATATGTCTTGCCATTTGCCGTGATCCATAAAAAGGATAATCCGTAAAAATCCTATCTATTTCAGCCATATAGAAAATGTTCTGAGGCGATTCTCCTTTCGGTTTATAGTACAGATTTGAACGAGAAACTTTCAATAATCTGCATTGATTAGTGACACTTAGCTCTTGATTTTCAGGCGATACCATTGCTTGTCTGGAAGAAGTGCCTAAAGCTTCTTCCAGATGTCGGCTAAAAAATCGCGTTCCACCGTGAGTTGCCCAATTTTCGCATGTAAGTCTTTGATTTCTTTCTCACGTTTTTTCTCGGGCTGTTGAATTTCTTTACTGAAAATCCCCGATGCGTTCTCGATAAGCTCTCGTTTCCATTTGTTAATTTGAGAAACATGTACGCCGAATTCCGATGAGAGTTCGGCGATTGTCTTTTCCTCTGACAATGCTGCCAAGGCTACTTTTGCCTTAAAAGTCGGGCTATGTGTTTTGCGTACTGACATTTTATGTCCTCCTAGGTTTGCACCTTAACACATTGTCTCAATTTTGGGAACCACTTCTGTTTACTTACCTACATGTTGTCATTCTTTATTGGGGCTATTTTGTTTATCGTGCTTCCGCCTGCATTGAAAATATTTGTATGGACGATGTTCTTCTTGCTTGGTCTTGTTGTTGCTATTGTTGTTCGTCTTATTATAACAAAAATGGGTAAATCACATCTTTTATGTAATGGTATTAATGGCAGAATTTCAAATACACTTGTTGATTTCTTGGTATGTGGAACATTTATCAGCATCCAGATCGGAAGTGTAGCACAATATGTAATACCTTTCTTTGCTTCAACTATTATTTACACTGTTACCATTGCAATTGCTTTGTATTGGTATTGCAGTAAGCTTAAGGAAGAAGATGTTCAAACATTCGCCTTTGTTTTTGGTAATGTTACCGGAACAGTTAGTACGGCATTTGTGCTCTTGCGACTTGTCGATCCTGACAATAAATCACAAGTACCCATTATGGCGGCGTATGGAAATATCTTATCTGTGCCTATGGCAATAATTCTTCCTGCGATAATGCATATGGAGCCCATATATGGATTGAACCCGTGGTATGCAGTGGGTGCTGCATTGGCAGTAGTTGCGGTGATGTTTATCGTCACAATGATTTTCCGCCAACCGCAGAACGACATTGCGTGGAAACCCGAATAAGCGCGCCTTTACATATTGCATTGAATATAATGAAATAATCACACATTCTAATTGTGACATTCTCCTCATCCTAAAAAGTGAGGAGAATGTTTTTTTTTATTTAAGTCATTCGTGCAATTAATTTTTATGAAAATCTCAGACTCTAACTCAAGAACAAGCTTCATGTGAAATATGTGGCAGAAAAATCAATTTCAATAAGATATTTACTCTTGATACAAAAACTTGACAATGGCAAAATATACCCTAAAATTGATTCTATAGTGAGTGTGAATAAATCAATTTAGTCACTTCAAGTGAGTGAGGAAAGATATGAAAATATTAGTTGTTGATGACGACAGTGACATCAGAAATCTTATAAAGCTTTATTTATTAAATGAAGCATACGAAGTATTAGAAGCAGAAAATGGCTTTGAGGCGCTTGAAATTTTAGCCTCTGACAAGGAAAACACTCTTGATATAGTGCTTCTTGATTCAATGATGCCACAAATGGACGGTATCGAAACGTGTTTTGAAATAAGAAAGAGTTATGTTCTGCCTATCATCTTTCTCACAGCAAAGTCAGATGATATGGATAAATTTATAGGTTTTTCAACAGGTGCTGATGACTATATCACCAAACCCTTTAATCCTATTGATTTAATCTCACGCATTAAAGCCCATGTGAGAAGATATAGAAACTATGCACAAAATTCTCACGCGATAAATCAAGAAACAAAGCTTGATGAACAAAGCTATGGTGATTTAGTTATTAACTTTTCAGCACGCACACTTACAAAAAATGGAACTTCCATAAAACTAACTAAAATAGAATTTTCTATTTTAGAGCTATTTTTGAAAAATCGTAAAAGAGTGTTTAGTCTTGAGCAAATTTATACTGCAGTATGGGGGGAATATAACATTCTCAATGCAGAAAGTACTGTTTCTGTACATATCAGAAATTTAAGAAATAAAATTGAAGACGATGTTTCATCTCCTCAATATATAAAAACAGTATGGGGAGTTGGGTATCGTGTGGATTAGAAAAATAAGCTCTTCATTATATATTTCAATGCTCATTCAAATGCTTGGTGCTGTTCTTGTAAGCGTTTTTCTCTATCTATTCTTAGATGATTTAGCCCACCGGTATATACAGCAGCAAAATACCGGGCATGTATTTTTTCTCAGCGCTGAAAAGCACCATCTTTATGCAGGATTAATTGCGCTTTTTGTGTTTTTTCTTTTTTCAATTTGGATTATTTTTAATTTGACAAATTATATCAAAATAATAGAGCAAGGAATAAGAGACTTACCCAAAGAAAATAAAGAACATACAATTCCTGTAAAAGGGAATAGTGAACTTGCACGTTTGGCAAACAGTGTAAATGAAATAAAAGAAGAAATATATAGAAAAAATAAGAAAGAAAGAGAAGCTGAACGTGCGCAAAGAATGCTTATTGCAAATATTTCCCATGATTTACGAACGCCCCTCACTTCAATAATTGGCTATCTTGATTTGGCAAAGCAAAAAATCTCTCCTGAAAGTGAAGAGTATGGTTATGTCGAAACAGCCGAAAAATCAAGCCATAGACTAAAAAAACTTATTTTAGATTTGTTTTTTTATAGTAAAGTTGTGAGCGAAGATTTAAAAATGAATTTTGTGAAAGTGAATATTATCAGCGTACTCTATCAAATTCTTGAACTAAAAACAGAAACAATTATTTTTAACAATTTAATTGAAGAAACAAATAAAAGCCAACTACATCTTGATATAGAGCATTTTCATAGAATAATCGATAATTTACTCGATAACGCTATAAAATACGGCTCTAAAGATAAAGAAATTACTCTCACAGCATATTGCTCGAAAGAGGCAGTGATAATTGAAGTACAAAATTATACAAGTGAGGATTTATCTGATAAAATTCAACTTCTGACAGAAAGACTTTATCGTGCAGATGAAAATAGAAGTGAAGCTTCTTCGGGCTTAGGTTTATCAATAGTAAAAGAATTATCCAAAAGAATGCAGGCTGATTTCGAACTTTTTTATGAAAATAATACCATTGTTGCACGTTTGGCGTTCCTTATAACTACTTAATCTCATGAATATTTTTTGAAACCACTTGCAGTTTCTTTAAACTTTCTTTCATTTTTTTTCTATTTTTCTTCCAAAAAAGCTAAAAAAATCTTTAATTATATCTGTTAGCAATATAACCGAAGCAGATACCTTGACAATGCTTCTGCATATAACAATGCCTACATTATAAAGTGAGTCCGCAGTTATACGCTGAAGCATTGTCCATTTTTTTATCATATAAGTTCTACTGTGCG
>CAYJPB010000022.1:12691-20753 GCA_964371955.1 uncultured Desulfovibrionaceae bacterium
AATGAGGATAGCACTTACAGGCAACCCAAACAGCGGAAAGACAACTCTTTTCAATGCGATAACGGGAAAAATTGAAAAAGTTGGCAACTGGGCAGGTGTTACAGTAGAAAAAAAAGAAGGGGCAATTAAAAGTAGCCTAACAAGTGAAAACAATTTAATTGCTGTTGATTTACCCGGCGCTTATTCAATGTCGCCCTTTACATCAGAGGAAAATATCACAAGTACATTTGTGAAAACAGAAAATCCTGATGTGATAATTAACATTGTTGATGCGACAAATCTTAGCCGTAGTTTGTTTTTCACAACACAACTTCTTGAACTTGGTATTCCTGTGGTTGTTGCCCTCAATAAAAGTGATTTAAATAAGAAAAAAGAAATTTCCATTGATGTAAAAAAACTTTCTGCATCTCTTTCATGCCCTGTTATACAAACAGTTTCAACAAATGCGGCTGATAATGGACATAAAGAACTTCTTGAAGCAGTTATTTTTGCAAAAGGTAAAGGTCAAACAGCGCCTTATGTTGAAGCAAATGTTGATTTATCTGACGAAAATGCTGTAAAAGCCGCTGATATGAAGCGTTACGATTTTGTTAACAAGATTGTAAAAGAAGTTGAAGTGCGTAAAACTGCAACCAATAAACAAAATTTCCAAGATTCACTTGATCGTATTTTAGCGAACAGATTTCTTGGTATTCCCATTTTTGCCGCTGTTATGTGGTGTGTTTTCTATATATCACAAACAACTTTAGGCACAATGATTGCTGATTATTTAGTTGGCTATATCGACGTATTTTATGGATGGGTAGAAGGTTTGCTTGGAGATGGAGTTTCCCCGCTTGTTGCCTCACTTCTTCTTGATGGCATTATTGGTGGTGTCGGTGCGGTTATAGGTTTCTTGCCACTTATCATGGTTATGTTCTTCTTGCTTGCATTACTTGAAGATTGTGGCTATATGGCTAGAGTTGCCGTTGTTATGGATAGATATATGAAAATTGTTGGACTTTCAGGCAAATCAATTATTCCTATGATTATCGGCACCGGTTGCGCAATTCCCGGTGTTATGGCAACAAGAACTATCAAAAACGAACGTCAAAGAAGAACCACCGCTATGCTTACTCCATTCATGCCTTGCGGTGCGAAGCTTCCTGTTATTGCTTTATTTGCGGGTGTATTTTTTGCCGATGCTCCTTGGGTAGGAACTTTGATGTACTTTATGGGTATTTTACTTATTATTGCAGGCGCTTATCTTGTCATGCTCATAACCGGTCAAAGATATGCGCGTTCTTTCTTTATTATGGAATTGCCTGAATATCAAATTCCAAGTCTTTGGCGCGCAACTGTTTCTATGCTTTCGCGCGGTAAAGCGTTTATCATCAAGGCTGCAACCATTATTTTAGTGTGTAATGCTGCAGTTCAAATTATGCAAACTTTCGATTGGTCATTCAGTGTCGTTGCAGAAGGCGCTGAAAGCACAAGTATTTTAGCTTCACTTGCAAGTCCGTTTGCTTTGCTTCTTATTCCTTTGGGTTTTGGTACTTGGCAACTGGCGGCAGCGGCTATAACCGGCTTTATCGCAAAAGAAAACGTAGTTGGCACATTGGCTGTTGTGTATGGCATTACAAACTTTATCGACACTGAAGAATTAGCTTTGGTTGAAGGTGCTTCAAGTGTTGCACAAGTAATGGGCTTATCACAAGTAGCCGCTTTAGCTTATTTGATGTTCAACCTCTTCACGCCTCCTTGCTTTGCCGCTATCGGCGCAATGAATGCTGAAATGGAAAACAGAAAATGGTTATTTGCGGGAATTGGTTTGCAATTTGCGACAGCTTTTGTGGTTTCTTTCCTCGTCTATCAAGTTGGTTCATTCATGATATTCGGCGCTGTAGGCACAGGATTTATTCCGGGTATAATCGTTGTTATTGCATTACTTGCAGCTCTTGTCTATTTGGTAAAAAAAGGAAATGAAGATTCAAAAACTCATTTTCAAGTAGCAACAGCCAAGTAGTTCACATTATTCTAATTTTGAAAAAATGAAAATTAGAATAGTATATTTCAATAGGCTATTTTAGCTAAAACCCCTTCATTCCAAATTAGTCTTGCTGAGAATCTTTATTCCCCCAAATATAAGATTTTCAGCAAGACTTTTATAAAACTTGACAAAACAATCAAGAAGCTTTACAAAGTGCAAGTTAGGAAGCTCCAACTTACTTAACTATGCTGTACTACAAGAGAAAATTTAATAGATTTACAAGAAGGTATTTATGCAAACAAGCAATACTGAAAACTTAACATTAGCGCAATGCGAAAAAGATATTGAATATCTCATAAAAGAAATTGATACATGTGGCGACAAAGAGATGGAAGCTTTTCTTTTTTCGCTTGGTTGCTACGAGGGGCAAACAATAACCATTGTTTCGATGCTCCATAAAAATTATCTTGTAAGTATTAAAGACGCCAGATATAG
This sequence comes from uncultured Desulfovibrionaceae bacterium, assembly GCA_964371955.1. GTDB lineage: Bacteria > Desulfobacterota > Desulfovibrionia > Desulfovibrionales > Desulfovibrionaceae > CAYJAZ01. The sequence goes on from CAYJPB010000022.1 coordinate 15,156, forward strand.
CATTGACGAAGATTTAGCAAGAGCGATTATTGTCAAAGTATAATCCACACTATTCTAATTTGTTTTAAAGATTTTTTGCCAAATTAGAATGTTGCGAGTATAATCAAATTTTTGCATATTTTTTCTTTCTGAATTTTCTTGCTTTTACTTTTTCGGTGTGAAGTTTTTTTGAATCTTCGCGCTGAATTTTTTTTTCGCAACAATTCGCAGAAAGAGATTGTATTGTTGTCAACGCTGTAGATGATACACTCCTTTTCTGGGCTTTATCCCTGTGCTTTGTTATTATTGTTTATTTACTTTATGTATGTATGATGAATTTCACAAAAAAATGTGATAACACATTTTGTTTTATTCTTGTTAATGTTATATTATTGATGTTAAAATATACTATTTCACACTTTTCACGACAATTTGATTATTCTGAAAAATTATAACAATTTGATTTTATAGGTAATTTGTGTTTGGCATGCTTATTGCTTTATTCATTGAAAATAAGTCATGGAGAATTGTTATGATTAAAAATGCAATAGTATTAATGTTTGATTCACTTCAATTTAACTATGTTGGAGCTTATGGCAATACATGGATTAAGACGCCTAATATGGATAGACTCGCTCGTGAAGGCGTACTCTTTGAAAACTGTTATACTGAAGGCTTGCCGACTGTTCCTTGCCGTCGTGCAATGCACACAGGGCGTTTCACTTTGCCCTACAGCGGTTGGTCTCCTCTTACTATGGAAGATACTACAATAGCAGATCTTTGTTGGGGGCGCCCGATAGATACAGCACTTGTTTTTGATTGCCCAATGTACCGTTTACCAAAATTTGGTTATACACGCGCATTCGATAAGGTGTGGTTCACTCACGGACATGAAGCTGATGACTATTTTTATGAGCACGATCCGCTTCTTCACTACAATCCTAAAGATTATATTGATGAAAATTCCTTTAAAGTTTTTGCAGAACGCACTACCGAAAAAGCTGCAAATGTAACCATAATTGAAACTTCAAACTACTTACGCCAACGCCAAAACGGTGGTGGTAGGGAAGAAAATCGTTATGTTGCAAAAACTATGACCAAAGCTATTGAATATTTAGAACAAGTTGATAGAAATAAACAATTCTATTTATGGATTGACTCATTCGACCCACATGAGCCATGGGATCCGCCATCAGTTTACGATCCGGATATGAAGTGCCCTTACAATCCTGATTACACAGGTAAGGACGAATTTTTGCCCTTCCCGGACCAATGTGATGGTTTGTATACAGAACCACAACTCAACCATATTCGTATGTTGTATGCTGAACTTGTTACTCTTTGCGATAAATACCTCGGTAAATTAATGGACGCTATACGTCGACTTGGCTTAGAAGAAAATACACTTTTGATGATGGTATCAGATCACGGTGAGCCAATGGGACATGCAGAGCATGGACATGGTATTATGCGTAAATGTCGTCCTTGGCCTTATGAAGAATTAGTGCATACTCCTATGTTACTCCGCGCACCCGGTATTGCAGCAGGGCAACGCTTGAAAGGTTTTGTGCAATCATGTGATGTTGCACCTACTGTGTGTGATTGGCTTGGAATCGGTGTTCATCCGGATATGCAAGGCAAAAGTTTATTGCCCATGTGTCGCGGTGAAGTAGAAAAAGTGCGTGATTTTGCAATTGCCGGCTATTATCCACACTCTTGGGCAATCTATACAGAAGATTGGTCATACATTCACTGGCCAAAACCGGAACAAAGTGCAGCTGAATGGACAGCAAGTTTCCTTGAAATCGATTATTCTCATATTGAAGCAACAGGTGGAAAGAAAATGACTCTCGAAGACGTTTTTGTCGATCAAGATTTGGCTGCGAAAGCTAAAGATGCGAAAACTCGCCATAAAGAAGGGGCATCACTTGATGGCGCTGATCAATGGACATGTACGCCAACTTCTACTTCGGAAGTTCCTGAGAAAGACGAACTGTACGATCGTAAAAATGATCCTTTCCAACTTAATAACATTGCTGATAAAAATCCCGAAGTTGCAAGAAAAATGCTGGATACCTTACGTGAATTTATGACAGAAATGACATTACTTAAATAGTGTGATAATCTGCTGTGTACCCCATACACAGCAGTTTTTTTTGTTCGATTGACTTCGGATTTGTTTTATCCATAAAAACTGTTAGGTTTTCCAAAGGGGATTAGCTCGGTAGGGATAATCCTCTTCAAAAAAATAGTTTGGTATCAAATTAGAATGACGTGAGGTTTATTAAAGAATTTGATTATTTTATAGAAATTTGACATTTGATTTAGAGATGTATAAAATGCTCGGAAATGCTCGAAACTTTTCATAAATACAGTAGTTGTTGCATTGTGCAATATGCCAAAACAAAAATATGAAATCACATTCTCTGTGAGAAAGGAGCTGTATGGATCAAAAAATTTATGAGCTACTTAGCAGAATGTCATCGGAGCTTCCTGAAACTGATGCATTAATCATATTATTCAAATACCTCCAAGAAATAATCCCTTTCGATAATGTAGCATGTTTTCTTGTAGATAGAGAAACTAAAATATTTACATGTTTTTTGGAATATTCTTCTTCTCGAGTGTTTTCAAAATACTATTACAAAAAAGATTTTATTCTTTCTCAGCCGGAGATTGACGAGTATTTAGGTTCTGATTTTTCAAAGATACTCATTGTTGACAGTACATCTAAAGTTCCGATTTTTGCTAAATATTTGGAAGATTTCACCCAAAGTGGAGAGTCAAATCTTATAGCGCCGATTTTTATGGATAAAGAGAAGCGACACAATATACATGTAGCATTTTACGCTAAAAAGGCAAGGCTTTTTAAGGATAAGCACAGAGAAACAATTGTTCCTCTTATGCCACTTCTGAAAGAGCTTGTGATGACTTTATACCAGAATAATCTTGGTGAATCCATATCTCTTTCGCCTAATGGAAAATTTGCATCAGTATTTGAAGAAAGATTATCTTCTTGCCCTGATTTAATCTCTGTAATGCAAGCTATACGTGATGTAGCCGAGTTTGATTCAACCGTACTCATTCACGGAGAAACCGGCTCCGGCAAGGAAATTGCGGCTGAGGCCATACATGCCCTTTCTCAAAGAAAAGAACACTCCTTTGTGCGTGTGAACTGTGGATCAATTCCGGAAACTTTGATTGAAAGCGAATTTTTTGGCTTTGAAAAAGGGGCGTTTACAGGTGCAAATCATCTGAAAAGGGGTTATTTTGAACAAGCTCATAAGGGAACAATATATTTAGATGAAATTGGTGAACTTTCACCAAATGCACAAGTACGCCTTTTACGTGTGCTTGAAAATCGTGAAATTAGTCGTGTTGGAAGCGAAAAAAGTATAAAAATAGACATTAGAATTGTTGCGGCTTCAAATAAAAATCTGTGGGAGATGGTGTTGGCGAATCAATTTAGAGAAGATTTATATTATCGTTTATGCGTATTTCCAATTTATATTCCTCCGCTTCGTGAAAGAAAAAAAGATCTTCCTGTGTTGGTGAAATATTTTTATAATTTCTATACACAAAAGTTTTATAAAAAAACATTTCCAAAATTATCTGAAAGAAATCTATATCAATTAGCACACTATGATTGGCCGGGGAATGTACGTCAGTTACGGCATGCCATAGAACGAGCGCTGATTATGGGTGTAAGCAATAAATTCAACGAACTTGACTTTGGTTTTCTTTCAGAGCAATCTCGAAATTCGGTGGGCATACAAAATAATCCGCAAAAAGAAGAGATTGAAAAAGCTCTTAAATTATCCAATGGCAAAATACAAGGAGCACGGGGTGCTGCGGAGCTATTAAACATCCATCCTGCAACTCTCAGAAGTCGAATGCGCGTGCTCGGCATACCTTTCTCTAAAAAAGATATGCAAAAAATACATGAATCCAATGCGATTTAGTGCAAAAAAAATGCGATTTAATTTTGCCATGATTTTTTATAAATAAGAACAGATAGAGAAGAATTAGTGCTGACAACTTGCGCAAAGTCTGGCAATAAAATGACATATAGAGCGGATATATGTGGAATTTCTCATTAATGGTAGATGTATTATCCAAAGAGTCAACAAAAAATAAAATTGCTATATAAAAGAGCCGCCTTGCGCCATAAAATTTAATGTGCCATCATTGGAAATTGCTGTATTGTTATCTAAAATACAGTATTATCAAGAATAGCATAGAAATTTGCTGCTGCGTTTGCATCAATATCCTGTGATGTTGTGTTTTGTGAAAATTAGCGCAAATGCTCATCGAGCTTGTAAATATATTAATAAACTCTTGATGAGTATACATGTATACATGATACAAGGCATTTAAAAAACGAATACTATTTTTTTAAAACGATTTTTTATATTTTTTAATATCAACAGGTTAAATATAATTCAACTAAAAAAAACTATTTTTTTATCATTACTGTTTGTGAAAAATTATAAAAACTATGTATAATCAAAGTGTTATCTGTTGGCACTATTGTTGCATGTTATTTAAAAAACAAACTAATCTAATAGGAGATTGGACATGGTAAAAAATGCAATCGTATTAATGTTTGACTCATTACAATTTAACTATCTTGGCTGCTACGGCAACACTTGGATTAAAACTCCAAATATGGATAGATTGGCACGTGAAGGTGTATTATTTGAAAATTGTTATACCGAAGGTTTGCCTACGGTGCCTTGCCGCCGTGCCATGCACACAGGCCGTTATACCTTGCCTTACGCAGGTTGGACACCAATGACTATGGAAGACACTTCTATTGCTGACCTTTGCTGGGGACGTCCAATAGACACAGCTTTAATTTTTGACTGCCCAATGTATCGCCTCCCTAAATTCGGCTACACTCGTGCATTCGATAAAGTTTGGTTCACACACGGACACGAAGCAGACAGCTACTATTACGCACAAGACGAACTCATCCACCTCAAAGTTGAAGATTATATGGATGATAAATCTAAGGAAGCATACACCAAGAAAAATGGTGAATTTGCTGTATACGCAACATTGAAAGAAATGGAAGACTATTTAAAACATCGTCAATACGGTGGAGAAAAAGAAGAAAACCGCTATGTTGCTCAAACAATAACAAAAGCAATTGAATATTTAGAACAAGTTGACAGAAATAAGCAATTCTATCTTTGGATTGACTCTTTCGATCCACACGAACCATGGGATCCACCATCAGTCTACGATCCTGATAAGAAGTGCCCTTACAACCCTGATTATCAAGGAAAAGATGAATTTTTGCCATTACCTGAACTTGTCGAAGGCATTTATACCGAAGAGCAACTCCACCACGTTCGTATGCTTTATGCCGAATTGGTAACACTTTGCGATAAATACCTTGGTAAACTTTTAGATGCAGTAGATAGACTTGGCTTGAACCAAAGCACATTATTTATGATGGTTTCAGATCACGGTGAACCACTTGGTAACGGTGAACACGGGCATGGACTTATGCGTAAAGTGCGCCCATGGCCTTATGAAGAATTGGTGCACACTCCAATGCTTCTTCGTGCTCCCGGTATTGCGGCCGGTCAACGCCGTAAAGGCTCTGTACAA
>CAYJPB010000022.1:20763-23126 GCA_964371955.1 uncultured Desulfovibrionaceae bacterium
GTACAATCATGTGACGTTGCCCCAACAGTTTGTGACTGGCTCGGAATCGGCGTTCACCCTGATATGCAAGGCAAGAGCTTGTTGCCTATGTGTAGAGGCGAAGTTGAAAAAGTGCGTGATTTTGCTATTGCCGGATATCACCCATATTCATGGGCTATTTTCACTGACGATTGGTCATACATTCACTGGAATAAAGGCGATAATGAAGTAGATACCATGGAAATGGTTGCAAACTTCTATGGTGGCAGTGAACAAACCGACCACCTAAAAGCTGTGAGTGGCGCACAAACATTGTTTGAGGCCTATCAAGAAGAAGAAACAGAAGCAAAGCCCGAAGAAATGGATGCGGCAACCTTCCATAAAGAAGCAGCATCACTTGACGGTGCAGATCAATGGACATGCACACCTACAAGCACAAGTGAAGTGCCCGAAAGAGATGAATTGTATAACCGCAGAACAGATCCGTTCCAACTCAATAATATTATTGATCAAGAACCTGAAGTTGCGAAGAAAATGTACGACACCTTGCGTGAGTTTATGACTGAATTGCAAGTTATGGGTTAAATAGTATTTGGCAGTTCTGCATATATTTAGCGGAACTGCCAATAATTTTTTGGGGCATTTTTCAAATTTCTTGAAGAATGCCCAAAAAATTTTAAATATTCCTCAATACGTTTAGGTCTTCTCTCACGCCAATCCGATTTATAGTCAATTCTTATAAAGTTCACGAATATTAGTATATTACAAAGGTTGCTCAGAAGATGAAACTTTTGGGGTTTGCAAAGGGAATTATTCCCTTTGCCCCCGCCAAATGTATGTTGGGGCGAATACTATGCCTGTCAACATCATTTAAGATAAAATATAAATTGTAATGGCGTGGTGATTAAAAAATTGACCATAATATTTGCTTGACCTTATGTGCTGAATTTTGTATAACGCAAGTGTTTTAGCGTGACAACAGAGGAAAATTTATGAGTAGTTTATCTATAAAGTCATACGAACGATGTGAAGAAATTCTTATCAATGCTCAATCGGCATTATGGCGATTGGAGCTTGAAGATAATAAACCTCCGCGCCTTTATGTGGATAAAGCCTTTTTCGTTTTATTTGAATTAGAAGAAAACTTTTCGGCCGAAGAACTGTATGTTGTATGGAACAGTAAAATATCACCTGAATATCAAAAACTTATTCAGAGTGCAACTGCGCAAATTTTATCAGGAATTCCCTCAGAAATTCTTTTTGTTTGGCAAGATAAACATGGGAAAAACAGATATGCACAATGTGGTGGTTCGGTTGTATCAAATTTTGAAAACGGTCATGCAATAGAAGGGTATCAAAACGATGTAACCGATACAAAACTTGCAAAAATTCAGCAACTTAACTTCGCAAATTTGCCGCACATTCTAAAAGAAAATTACTATTCTATCTATTCTTTCGACTTTATTACAGGTAATTTTCAATTAGAACAAAGTACAGATTCTTTCTTGCAACTAAATAAAGTAAGCGTGCCTTCGCATTATTCTGTGATGTTTAACTATTTTGTAAATCATCTTATAGCACCCGAATCTGTAGAAGATTTTAAACAATTCTTCGATGTGCCCGATTTAATAGAATACTTCAAAACCAACACTGAAAAAACCCTCGTAATTTCAAAACTTGTTGATAACGCATATAGAAATACAGAGATGAAGTTTTATGCTGTCGAATATGATGGTGATGAAGTTACTCGCTCATTACTTGTTGTAAAAGATGTAGACGATGTAATCATCAAAGAACGTATGCATCAGCGCATATTAGAAGAAACAATCGCTAGACTGGAACAAGCACAAAAAACTCTTTCTCACGTAATTTATGATAAAATGACCGGTTTGTACTCTAAAGAATATTTTTATGAGAAAGTTGAAAATATACTAAAAAAAGAAACTGAAAAAGAATTTATCTTTCTTGTTATCGACGTTGAAGATTTTAAATCATTCAACTCTATAGCAGGTGTGCCTAGCGGTGACAAGCTTATAAGACATATCGCTTCCTTTATTGACTGCGAATTTAAAAACATTTTACAAAGTGTATATACAAGAACAAATGGCGCAAGCTATGCTGTTGTGTGTGAAAATAACCATGAAAAAATTAAAGAATTTCAGAAAAAAATTATGGCTGACATAGCTAATTATTCTTCTGATGTCTCAGTTAATTTTGTTTTTGGCGAATATATTATTAAGGATAAAGATGAGGATATTCCTCTCATGCACGATAAAGCTATCTTAGCCGCCAATTCTTGCAAAGGCAGTTATGGCGTTCATTGTGGGCAATACACGGATGAAATGGAAGAAAAAGTAAAGACAAACCGCTTACTTTCTCAAGAT
>CAYJPB010000023.1:0-7189 GCA_964371955.1 uncultured Desulfovibrionaceae bacterium
CACCGCAGCTTGAGATAACGAAATTATATTCGCTGTTATCTGTGTAAGAGCCGTAACCCTCAATAAAGGTTGTCCACACACTTTCGTTGCCGTTTAATGCGCTTGTGTATAAATTACCGCGAATTGCATTGTCGATATTATCGCCTTGCTCAAGCCTTGCCGCAAACGGAGAGGGAAGGAAAGCGGCAGGACTGTCAGATTTTTCCATGGTAAGGTATGGGCGAGCTTGATCCCAATCGTATGTTTGAACAGTAAAGAAAGGTAAGCCTGCAGATACGGTTACGGGGTTTGTATCACTCCAAATAATTTCAGTTTGATTGATATCTGCAGGGTCACTACCATTTACAGCAATCATATCATCAACATAATAAGGTTGCCCCTCAACATATTCTGTGCTTGGAAGAACAATAAAGTGAGAATTTGTGAAGTCGATATTTTTGCCTGGAGCTCCGGGACTAACTACATTATCTATACCAAACACTGTGTCAGTACCGCTCCAGTTACGCAATTCAAATTGCCATGTACCGACAGTGTAGTTTGAGTTATAACCGAACACTTCATACGCACTGGTTGCGCTGTGATTGGTATTGATTATTCCAAAGTTAGAAACATGAGTACCTAGTGCGTAAACTATTTCCATACCGTATGAGGAATTAGTGCCGTTCGCATTAATTATACCTGTGCTGTGGTTGACAACAGTATCATCACCAGTGGTATAAATACCTCTTGCGGTGTTAGCAGTACTGTTTAGTGTGCCATAGTTATCAAAAGTAACATCACCACCACCATTAATGCTCAAATGAACAGCATATGCATCAGTGCTACCTGTGGCAGTTATTGTGCCATTATTTGTAAGAGTGGCATTATTGTTAGTTCCGCTAACAGCAAGTCCTGTAGCGCTTCCTGCAGTAGCAGTGGCAATTATTGTACCGCTGTTGCCAAATATAGTAGTGGCGAGAGAAGTGGCTGAGCCAATAGCAGACAAGACTACCCCTTGAGCATTTCCTGTGCCCAGTGCAGTTGCCTGTATTGTACCTGTGCTTGTGTTTTCCGCTGTTATGTTGCCTGCATCGGTGTTGAGCTCCATACCAAAGGCTGTACCATTACTTGAAGCAACACTCATTGAGCCTGAGTTTTGGGCAATTCGGTTGCCTCCACCTCGAGCTTGCATGCCGTACGCCATGCCATGAGCATTAATCTGCATAAAGCCATAGTTTTGCATTATAGTATCGGATTCAATGTTCTCTACGCCCACTGACATACCGTAAGCATCCCCACCTATAGATGTTACTTCCATACGTGCGTTTGCAAGATTTTGCAATGTAACGGAACGAGGTTCCGTACCCATACGAAACTCTACCATTTGCCCATAAGCGCCTGAAGTGCCTTGGTTGGTGATAGCCATGTTTCCGGCATTGATAAGCGTGTGAAAAGCAGGTGCACTCAGCGAATACATACCTACAGCGCCCATACTGGCAGGCCATGATAAATTTTTATCAATAGTGATAGTGCCATTATTTGTGAAATGAAAATCTATACTACCCCCACCATTGCCATACATGCCTACGTCGATGAAGTCGCCATAAAGAGTTTCACGCGTGCCACCCCCTGAAATAGTGCCGTCATTCACCATTGGATTACCAAGTGTTGCGGCATCCATTATGGAAACAGTGCTTCCGCTTGGGTTCGGAGTTTGTGTTGCAGGTGAATATGTTTGCGCAAAAGCAGGGGCACTGCACAGCACCATACCTGCAACGGCAAGCGAGCCCAAAACATTCAATAAACTACACTTTTTTAGCACAGCCGCATAACGATTGTGTAAAATTCCTAAGGCATTTTTTGTCATCATCTTTCATTCTCCATGAGTTATCAGTTTCAATTATTTAGGCTCTTTAATTTTAGAATATTTCTAAAATATCAGCAAGTTCACAAAAACGCAAGTTTTTTTTCTTAGAATAAAAAAATAAAAATCATTTTATTATAATAAATTACTAATTATAATTTAGAAAAACATGTATCCACTTATGAAATATCTTTTAGCAAAAATTTTCTCATTGTGCAAAAAAACACTTGACAAAAAATGTTATAATACTGCATAGTAGTGTCGTCAAAAAACTTTGACAGATATTTTTTCCATGAGGTTAAGTTTTTATGAGCTCTGCAATATTTGATGAGAACACATCTCAGAAAACAGATCTTGGCTTACAAACAGTTTTAGGAACAATCCAACCCTGCTCACACAATAATCAGCGTGTCGCTCTTTTTGAAAATGACACCGATAAAGAATTTTGCATTCTCCCCAAAGGTGCAGGCGCAGATTTAATCGATTGCGTGAGTGAATACATGCAAATAAAAGGCATTGTTACAAAAATCAGTTCACCTGATGAGGACGCGCAGTATACAATTTTGGTGCGCTCTTATAATGCACAAGACGAATTTTAGTATCCTGCACAATCCCGAATTGATAAAAAAATCTTTCATAGTACATTTCACAAGGTGATTTTCAATTTTTTTATTGAAAATTTCTATCTATTTGATTTTCCAGTGTAAAAAAAACAAAGTTTTTGTTGACAAAGCTGGTTTTTAAGTTATAGTTAAGAATGGGGCTGAAAATTTTCACATTACTTTCTCTTGAAAGCGTGATAAATAGCGAGCCTTGGATAATTACTTTTCGAAATTCGTTTCACAGTTTGCACAAAGGGGGGCAAAGTCATCAAAACTACACATTTTAAATTCATTTGCCTCGGAGCAAATAAGTAGCATACCGACACTCAATCCGTATTCTTTTATGGATGTGCGCTGCGGCGCATTTTTTTTTGCTAAGGTTACCTGTTCGGCGCAAAGTTTGCGCACATTACAACCGTTCAATCTCATTCGATTGCTTGGCTTCTTTTCTGTTCGCCTCAGCACAAAACATACAACAGTTTGAAATTTATATATAAATTTGATTTTCCATTCATTTTTCACTCTAGTCCTCTCATTATTCTATTTTTCAAACTTCATCATTTCAGCATTTATGGTATTTTGCCCAGATCATGTAAAATACTATTAAATCATAAACAAAATAACCCTATAACACGTAAAGGAGAAAGTTATGTCACAGATCGGATTTTTAGCTCAAAGACATGTAAAGCAAAGGCAGAATAATGCAAGTCAAACAGAGAAATTAATTTTCTCTTTTGATTCGGGCAAAGCTCTTTCACAAAAAGATGCAAAATTACACACGCTTATTTTAGGCACAACAGGCACGGGCAAAACTGCAAGTGTTGTACTTCCTATGCTCTATGGCGTATTAAGCGCAAACGAATGCGGAATGATTATAGATATTAAAGGAAATTTACGCGAACAAGTAAGGCATATAGCAAAAGCAGCAAACAGGCACGAAGATATTTTCGAATACGGACTTTCTGACACTGCAATCCCTTGTAATATCATAGAAAACATGACTCTAAGCGAATACCAAAGTTTTTTGGAAAGCATTATCGACGATTCTTACGACGGAAAAAGTAACAACAAAGATTTCAGGCAAAGAGGTATTGCACAATGCATGAGCATTCACCAATTTTTGCAAATTGTGGCAAAAAAGAAAAATGAAGCAAGCCCTACTCTCAGGGATTTGTTTGATATTATTATGCAACCCCATAAAGCAGGAAAATTCTTTGAAGAGTTTATGGCAGAATATTTCGATTCGGACAATGAAGAAGAAAAGCGCCTTGTCAATGAAGTGAACGGAGAAACATTTCATATCTTTCACTATACAAATGAGGATTATAACCAGCACCGTGTCTACCATGAACAATTGAACTATTCGATTGATTCTGCACGTGCGGCTTTAGAACAAATTTTCTTCATCAAAAATATGGAAGAAAAATTTGCGTGTAAAAATGCGCCGGGAGTCAATTTTAAGGAAAATTTCTACAAGAACAGAATAACAATTCTGCGCTTTGAACCGGGCACAGGAAAGGTTGGAGCCACTTTTTCGCGCTTATTTGTAACAAAATATTACGAAACAGTGTTTTCCATTCCGCCTAAAGAAATTGCGGCGTATCCGTCATTTGTCTGCATAGATGAATTTCACGATGTGGCTGTTTTGAACGGGAAAGAAAAATTTTCTGATACTGCATTTGTCGCTCAAGCACGTGAATTTAATGCAAGTTTTATTGCTTCAACGCAGTCAGCCTCTTCCTTGCTTTGCACGGAAGGAAATACGCCGGAAAATGTATATTCATTTATAAGCAACTGCAATACAAAACTTTTCTTCCGCTCAGAAGATCCTTTAACGCAAAAACTTGCAGAAAATTTTGCACAAGTCAATCTCATAGAGTTAGAACCGAGTTACGCCTATGTAAACCTTTATTCCGACAAAGAAAGAAGACCAAGTTTTTCATTGGAATGTGTGAATAACAGCTTTGAAAAAATTCAAGCAATACTCAATAATAAAGAATACTTAAGCACTACAGAAGAAATTTTGGAAACAAATGCAATCTTGCTTCAAGTTCTTAAAAGAGAAAGAAAAAAAGCTCTGGAAGCCAAAAGGGCTGAACAAGCAATAAAGCAGCAACAAAAAAAGGAAAAAGCTATCCGTAAAATATTCGATAAAGAAGATCCTTTGGAATGTAAAATCCAAATTCAGGCTTTTGCCAAAGAATACCTGCACTATTTTGATTCGGAAGAAGCTCTGGCAGTCTATATTCCTCTGAGCTGGCAAGAAGATATACTCAACGCATTGGAAGAATTCAAATCACAAGGAAATTCTATTTCAATTCAATATCTTACTTACAATAAAATAAACAACTGCCTTGCAGTCAAAGCTTTCAAAGAAATAAAGCAAACAGAAAGAGAAGAAGCACAAAAAGCTGAAAAAATTCTGAATACGCTTCTTGCAGAATATCGAAAAAAATCTTTGCTCGCGCTCCATAATGGAACACAAAACAGCGAAGAATTAAATTCGAAAGAAAACTACAAAAGAAAAATGGCAGGATAAGATTTTTACATTTTTAATTCCTATATATACAGGAGGATAGCATGCAATATTTAACACATTACCAAACTTTTACCGCCACCGCAAAAGAAGATTTACCTTACAATTTTCTTAGCGAATTGGATTGGAATGAACCCTCTTTTAAAAATAGTGAAAAATCTATTTTTAAAGATTATGGTATCGAGCGAGATATACTTGTTGCAAAACTCGGTTTTGAAAGAACATACAATAAAGCGAATTCTCTCAGGACATTACTTGATATATTAGAAGACGGTATCGCCCCTTTGTCACGTTTTCGCAGTCTTACGGAAACTATTTGCAAAGAAAGCACATTGCAAGCGGAGTTTTTTGATAAAGTATTGCTTTTGAGTGAATCACCGCGCTGGAATGAAATAGCAAAAGAAATGGTTGAAGTTTTTTCTGTGAAATGGATATCGCATATTGCCCACAGCGACATTCTTTTAAAATCCGCCAGAGATGCGGTTTTTTCCCACACGCATGCAGAAAAACTTACTGAAGAACAGATGCAACTTGCAAAGCAGTTTATACAGTATTCCGAAAAAATCGGCTGCCACGACTTTATCATAAACGGTACGCTCGCGCTCTATCTTAACTATGATTTTCCTATTTTTCCGGGCAAAGTGGAAATTGCCGCAAAAAACTCTCGAAATAACGTAAAAGTTATTGAGGATTTTTGCAAGGAGATAGACTATACACTTGAGTATGAAAATTCTGCAAAACCCATAAGTAATCAACACCTATTTATTGCGTATGACTTTGATTTTAGTACAGAAAATAAGGTAATGAATGTAAGGCATAAAGAATTGTTAATTCCGACATACCTGAGAAATGATAACAGCAAGCTTCTCAAAGCTTTTTCAGCAAAGAAGAAAAAATCGAAACCCTCAAATACATTAAAAACATTTGAACTAGAAGTTTTCTATGTGACATTATTGGAAGAAATCAAGAAAAAAGTATTCGATCTTGAAAAGTTCGCACTTCTTTGCTATTTATATAACCACCATAAAAAAGAAGCAGAGAAAATTAAAAATTCTCGCAAATTACTGATGAGAGCTTTTAGGGGATACGGTATAAGGCATTTTGCATATGCTTTTAGAACGCAAACACATTCACTTATCGACACAAATCAAACAATAAAGGAATTCATTGATATCTATACAGATGAAACATACTTGACAAAGTCAAAGCTTTCATGGAATTCCTATGAAATGCTTGAAATAAAACTACTGTTTTAGTTAACCGATGAATACATTTTGGGCGTGTAAAGCACATACTTTACTCGCCCAATGTATTTTCAATTTCTTCGCAAATAAAAAATGCATGCAAAGGGTGAAATCTTGCTATTTTTTTCTCATTCATATCTTTATATTTCGCATATGTGTTTTAATAACCGAATATATCCTCATTAAATAGATTGACATTTAGGCTGTATTAGTGCAATTTGAGAGAAATCATTTTAACACCAGCCGGCATTGTGCATCCAAATAGTATTATGAATAATGAAAAGAAAGCAAAAATTATAGTTGTTGACGATAATGTAACTAATTTGAATATTGTCAGAAAAGCTCTTGAAGATGAATACGATTTAGTCCTTATTCCAAGTGGGGAAAAAGCTCTAAAAATTGTTGAAAAAGTAAAACCCGACCTTATCTTACTTGATATTGAAATGCCGGAAATGGACGGTTTTGAAGTAATTGCATAAATTAAAGAAATGCCCCACCCTATTCCGGAAGTTCCCGTTATTTTTTTAACGGCAAAAGACGACACAAAAACAGAATTTGAAGGACTTGATTTAGGTGCGGTCGATTATATCATAAAGACTTTTTCCTTTCCTCTTCTAATGAAAAGAGTGGAACTACATTTAAAACTTGCCCAGCAACAAAAAGAATTACAAAAATATTCCACAAATCTTGAAGGTATGGTGCGTGAAAAAACTCAACTTATCACGCAATTACAATATGCTATCGTGCACGGCTTGGCGGATATGGTGGAAAAAAGAGACGGAAGCACGGGCGGTCATCTTGCTCGAACACGTGAATTTTTAAAAGTTCTTATGCAAAAAACTATAGAAGAAAATATTTATCCCGAACTCAATGAAATAGATATTGAACTATATGCCCACGCTTCACAAATGCACGACGTCGGTAAAATTTCCATTCCTGACAGTATCTTACTAAAAGAAGGAAA
>CAYJPB010000023.1:7199-8477 GCA_964371955.1 uncultured Desulfovibrionaceae bacterium
ATTTCAAATGATGCAGCAGCACACACTTATCGGCTCGGACGCGATACGCTCTTCTATGAAGGATATTCAAGATGCCGAATTTTTACTTGTTGCCGCAGAATTTGCGCACTCTCATCACGAAAAATGGAATGGTAGTGGTTATCCAAGACAATTAAAAGGCGAAAAAATTCCTCTGGTGGGCAGATTGATGGCCATTGTTGATGTTTACGATGCGCTTATCTCTCGCAGACCATACAAAGAGGCCTTCCCACACGAAAAAGCGGTTGAAATTGTGCTTGAAGGAAGCGGAACACATTTCGACCCCAAGCTCATTCAAATTTTTTCTCAACTTACTGAGACTTTCAAAGAAATAAGTCTTCTCCACGAAGGGCATTAAGCATATTATATAAAGGTTTATCTGTATGAAAACTTCGCACGATATATTCACCAACGCACAAATTATAGAACTTTTCACCATCGCAAAAATTGGAACTTGGATTTGGTATTTAGAAACAGGTGAAGTGTATTACAGTAAAGAATGGTGCGAAATTACGGGTTACGAAATCAATGAGCTCAAGCCAACTATTTCCACGTGGGATTCGATGTTGCACCCGGAAGATTCCGAAGAAGTAGGAAAAATTATTGATGCCCACCTTGCAGGCGAAAACGACTACTATGTCGCCGATTTCCGTATGATAAAAAAAGACGGTTCAATTATTTGGGCGCAAGATAAAGGGCGCATTATTGCTTTTGATGATGAGGGAAAACCCAAAGTATTGAGCGGTATCATGCAGGATATAACCAGACTCAAAGAAGCTGAACTCTCATTAAAGGAACGTAGCGACCTTCTTGATATTATTATAAGTATTTCAGGTTTTGGTACTTGGGATTGGGATTATGCGAACGACACCATATCTTATAACGATGAATATATGTCGCTTATCGGTTACCCCGGCGAAGATTTTTCAGCTTCAATAGGAGAATTTCAGGATATCACGCATCCCGATGATGCTGAGCATCTTTCAAAAATGCTTTTCGATTATATTGAAGGTAAAATCGATCACTTTGAATGTTTTGTGCGCCTACGCCATAAAGACGGACACTATGTCTGGACACGAGATATCGGCAGAATTATCGAAAGGGACAAAGCCGGAAAACCCACGCGCCTTATCGGCGGTCATCTCAATATAGATAATCTCGTCCGTGCACAAGAAAAACTTGCAGAGCATCAAGAGCACCTCGAAGAACAAATTGAAGAACGCACAAAATCACTTATAGAACATGAAAAAATGTTGCGTG
>CAYJPB010000023.1:8487-23028 GCA_964371955.1 uncultured Desulfovibrionaceae bacterium
ACAGAACTTGATGAAGAAATTTTAAGATGTATACATCTACTTGAAGACGTGTATGATAATACCATAATAACTATTTGGCGTAATAAAGAAGTAGACGGCAAAATATACTGTTATTCCGCATACCAACTCAGAAAAGATCCTCCTTTTTCAAAAGAGCTTATCATGAAAGCTTTAGAAATTTTTGATGTTGCAAAACTTTCTGACAATGCTTTCGATTCTACACAAAAAGAAGAATTTTTTCAAGCATTTTTTGCCGGTATCGATGTAGACGCAGAGCTTGATTTTACTCAATTTTTCCCATCCTTGCTTAAGTGTATGCAAGAAGATAAAACTCTGGATTCATCAATAGCCGATTTACTTTACACGGAACGCTTCATTATGTACCTTATGAACATAAAATGCGTAATGTCCACCCCTATTATGCACGACAATAATCCGTGGGGTTTTATGAATATTATCAGCGCAACCGAAGAGAGGAAATTTGGGGAAATTGAAGAAAATATGCTCAGGCTTTGCGGTTCTTTATTCGCAAATGCCATAAAGAAAGCAGAAATTGATGAAGAATTACGGGTAGCTCACGAAGAAGCGCTTACCAGTTCACAAGCAAAAACAAACTTCCTTGCCAATATGAGCCATGAAATCCGCACACCTATGAACGCTATCTCTGGTATGGCTGAAATTGTTTTACGAAAGAGCGCAGAAAGTGAAATCATTGAATACGCAACAGGCATCAAAACCGCCGCAGCCAGTCTTTTAACAATCATTAACGATATTTTGGATATCTCAAAAATTGAATCAGGCAAACTTGACATTACAGAAAGTGAATATCTTTTACCATCGCTTGTGAACGACACTATCAATGTCGCTCGTATGCGTTTAGAAAATAAGAATCTTCTTTTTGCTGTCTATATCGACTCTACACTTCCTTCCAAGCTCATGGGAGATGAAATTCGCATAAAGCAAATTTTGATAAATCTTCTCAATAATGCGATTAAATTCTCTCCGAGTGGGCATATTTGCCTTAGAATTACCGGTAAAACCGTGGATAACAAAGTTTTTCTTACTTTCAGCGTGCAAGATACCGGAATGGGCATAAAAGAAGAAGATATGTTCAAACTCTTTGAAGAATTTGAAAGGGTAAATACCACCAAAAACAGAAATATCGAGGGAACAGGGCTTGGGCTTGCCATTTCCAAAAAACTTTGTGAAATGATGGATGGCACTATTAGTGCGGAATCCGTCTATGGAGAAGGCTCTACCTTTACAATGCAAATCCCTCAAAAAATTATAGAAGCTATTCCTTTTGCAAAGGTGGAAAATTCCAAAAATGTGCTTCTTTATGAATCTCGTGCTCCTTACAGTTCCACAATAAAAGAAAGTATTGAAAACCTTGGTTCAAGTTGCAGTCTATGCACAAATCAATCAGAATTTTACGAAATGATAATAAGCCATAGTTATGATTATCTTTTTGTGCCAACTCTGCATTTGCCAAAAGTGAAAAAACTTATCGAAAAGAAAGGTATAGATATCAGAATTGTCCTCCTCTCCGAAGGCAATTATACGAAATTAAGTGACGATGATATCTACACAATTTATTTGCCCGCAAGCTGTTTACAAATTGCAAATGCGCTCAATAACGTTACTTCTTCCTTTGAAGTCGATTTAAAATCACTCAATTTTATTGCGCCGGCTGCACATATTTTATTGGTTGACGATAATCTTGTAAACTTGAAAGTTGCCACAGAACTTATGCGCCCGTATCAGTTCAACATTACAACTGCGGTGAATGGCTTAGAAGCCGTGCAAAAAGTGAAGCAAGAAAAGTTTGATCTTGTGTTTATGGATCATATGATGCCGGAAATGGACGGCATTGATGCAACCATAGAAATACGAAAAATGCAAGACGATTATTTCCAAAATCTCCCAATTATTGCGCTTACAGCAAATGCCATAGCCGGAACAAAATCACTCTTCACCGAAGAGGGTATGGACGATTTTCTTGCAAAACCCATTGAAATTAACAAACTCAATGAAATTCTTCTCAACTGGTTGCCGAAAGAGAAAATCAAAATGCTTGATGAAAACGATTCGGCAATACAGTATAAACAAAAAAATAAAAATGAAGAAGATATTGATTTTCCTGTAGAAATTAAAAATGTTGACATTCAATACGGCCTAAGAAGTTTAGGCGGAAGTAAAGAAAACTATCTTGATATTTTAAAAGTCTATTATTCAGATGGACTGAAGAAAATTGTGCTTATCCGCAATCATTATTTGGCGCAAGATTATTCTGCTTTCAGAATAGAAGTGCATGCCATCAAAAGTGCTTCTGCTTCGATTGGTGCTTTGGCGTTATCAAAACTTGCCGCGGACCTTGAAGAAGCCGCAATTAAGGAAGATTGGCTCACAATTGAAAAAAATGCCGAAACCTTTTTAGACGACTTCCACACAATTCTCGAAAGCCTGCACGCTGTTTTGCAAACTCTTGAGCCGAAAGAAGAAGTGAAAAAAGAAGGTGCCGATAAAGCATTTCTTACCGAAAAGCTTAACGAACTCAAAGAATCGATCGACTTTGTGGAAATTGCACAAATTGAAAGTATTTTGGGAGAAATTATGGCTTTTGACTACGGTGAGGAAATTGCACAATTATTTACCGAAATAAAAGAAGCTATTTCGCATTACGAATACGACGAAGCTCTACCCCTTATTGAGAAAATATACACATTGAACAAGTAATGCATATCACCGAAGTACAGTTTTGCCTATTTCACGCTTAATTTCTCATTGTGAGTGAAATGCGCTTCTTTTCAATATCCACAGAAACAATCCATACTTTAACTATATCTCCGACTTTAAGAATTTCAGAGGGGTGTTTAATAAATCTGTTTGTTATTTGAGAGATATGAACCAAGCCGTCTTGATGCACGCCAATATCAACAAAAGCGCCAAAATCAATAACATTGCGCACAGTTCCCATAAGCTCCATACCCTCCTTCAAATCCTTCATATCCAAAACGTCCATACGAAGTTCCGCTTGCTTAAAATCGTCACGTATATCACGCAAAGGCTTTGAAATTTCGCTAATCATATCAAGAAGAGTCGGCTTTCCGAGGGCAAATTCTTCGCAAAGCTTATCTATGCCGTATTGTGTGCAATCCTTATGAAGTTGTGCGACATTTTCAAGACTTGCATAGCCAAATTTTTTCATAAGTTTCAAAGCATTATCATAATTTTCAGGGTGAACGCCCGTTTTATCGAGCATATTCTTGCCATCGGTAATGCGCAAAAAGCCGGCACATTGCGTGAACGATTTTGGACCAAGCTTTGAAACCTTGAGCAATTGCTTGAGATTATCATATTTCCCGTGCTCATCTCTATACGCGACAATATTTTTTGCAAGCGTCATAGAAAGCCCCGCAACATAGGAAAGCAATGAAGCAGATGCCGTGTTCAAATCCACCCCAACTTTATTCACGCAGTCCTCTACTCTGTACGACAATACTTCCGTGAGCCTTGCTTGTGGCATATCGTGTTGATATTGCCCTACTCCTATACTTTTAGGGTCAATTTTTACAAGCTCGGCAAGAGGGTCTTGTAAACGCCTTGCAATAGAAACCGCTGAACGAAGAGCAACATCAAAATCAGGAAATTCTTCCGCTCCCAATTTAGATGCGGAATACACAGAAGCGCCCGCCTCATTCACCATCAAATAGCCCAAATTCTTTTTATTTGCTTGCTTGATAAGGTCAACCGTAAATATTTCCGCTTCTTTGGAAGCTGTGCCGTTTCCAACAGCAATAACGTCAACATCGTGCTTTTGTATAAGATTTAATAGAAGTTTTGTATCCTTTGATTTGTCGGTATTCGGAAGCGTGATATACACAACATTTGTATCAAGCACTTTTCCCGTTTTATCGCATACAGCGATTTTACAGCCTGTTCGGTAGCCGGGATCGATAGCAAGACAAACCTTATCTTTTATGGGCGCTTGCATTAAAAGCCCCTCTAAGTTCATACCAAAAACAGATATAGCTTGTTCGCAGGCTCTCTGGGTTAAATCAGAACGGATTTCTCTTTCAATCGATGGGAGAAGCAGTCTTTGAAAGCTATCTGTCACAATATTTTGTATAAGCTCTTTATGGCTTTTATTTCTGAGGTAGATATTTTCAATTATGCGCAAAGCAGATTCGTGCGGTTTGGCCTCATCACTTGTGAGTTTTACTTTTAAAAAGCCTTCTTTCTCGCCACGATTCACAGCTAATATTCTATGATTTTGTATCTTTGCCACAGGCTCGGAATAATCGTAATACATTTCATAGACAGAAGTTTCGTCTTTGGCTTTTTTTGTTTCTATAATACCGTATTTGGAATAATAATTCTTGAGTCTTTCTCGCACAAGAGCATCATCGGAGACTGTTTCTGCAATAATATCCGAAGCGCCGGCAACCGCTTCTTCAACAGAAGGTACTTCATCACAGAGAAATTCTTTGGCTTTAGAAAAAACAGCGTCTTTTGCATTGTCTTGTAAAAGAATGAAATGCGCTAGAGGTTCAAGCCCTTTTGCTTTTGCCACGGTTGCTCGTGTTTTTCTTTTATCTTTATAGGGGCGATAAAGGTCTTCAACTTTTGCAAGTGTTTGTGCCGCAAGGATTTTTCCTTTCAAGTCATCGGTAAGCTTATCTTTTTCTTGAATTGAACGGATTACTTCTTCCTTTCTTTTTTCAAGATTTTTCAGATACGCCACCCTTTCCGCAATTTCACGGATTTTCTGATCGTCCATTGTGCCGTGCATTTCTTTTCTGTATCTGGCGATAAAAGGAACTGTATTTCCTTCATCTAATAGATTGATAATATTTTCAATATGCTGTTCTTTTTCATTAAATTCAGTAGCAAGTAGACTCTTCACTTCTCCCCCGTTTGATTGTAACACTTTTTCTAAAAAAACAATGTATACACAAATACACAAAAAAGCAAGTTGTGAGTTTTATGGCGACAGGGTTAACACACGTCATTCCAATTTACATTTTATCTTAAGTGATGTTCAGATAAATTATATTCGCCACGGAACGCCCAAGGGAATTATTCCCACGGGGATAATCTCCGTGAGGATAACCCTCTTCAATACTCTAATAGTTTTATTGGATGTGAAATTTTCAAATTCTTGTTATTACAAATGTAATTTCGAGTTGATAAAATTAACTATTGACAAAGTTATACAAATTTCGCACAATAGAATGAACGTTCATTCTATTTCTGGGGTATGGAAAATGGCAATTGATAAAACTGATAAAAGACAAATAATTTTAGATACCACTCTCGCTCTAGTTGCTGAAAGGGGTTTGCATGATACGCCCATGTCACTTATCAGCAAGGAAGCAAATGTTTCTGTTGGTGCTATTTATAACTATTTTGAAAGTAAAGAAATGCTGATAAATACATTATATATTGAAGTGAAGCAAAGCATGAAAAGTGTTCACTGCAATATTGAGGGAAGTGTTGATGAAAAGTTTATTCAATTATGGATAAACACGTACCAATTTCTCATTGAAAATCCTCACGTTGTATCATTCAAAGAACAGTGTGCAAATTCCCCAATAATCACAGAAAGCACTAAAAGTCTTATAAATCAATTTTACGAACCGTCTATCGCATTTATCCAAGAGGGTATTGATTCAGGCATATTTAAACCAATCAAATTGTCACTTATTTTAGAAATGGTATACGGTCTGATTACCATGACTATACGCAGTCAATTAGATAGAAATAATAGCCTCAATGCAGATGAAGTGTTGCAAATCGCACAATTTTGTCTAGATGGATTAAAACGTTAAAAAAAAAACAAATAAAGAAAAATGTCAATGCCGATATGGCTAAACTCATAAGTAACTGTCAAGGAGATTAATAATGCAACAAATTCCGTCAATAATAGCTCTTATAACAACACTTCTTTCTTATATTATCGTTCCTATTATGATCGCAAGTAAAATGCATTTTGCATGGAAAGGAAAATTGCTGATGCTTGTGCTTTATCTTTTTCCTCTTATTTTCTTTTTGGTTGGCATGGGCTTGAAAAGACAGCAAGAGGTGGGTACGTGCTTTACCTATTTCTTTATAGCTATGAGTATAATTGCTGTAGCACAGGCATTTACAGGTGTACTGACATATATTTTCTTACTTATAAAAATAATTTTTCATAGTTTTTCCTATCCAATAATTCCAATCTTCATTCTCTCGCTAGCCACAACACTATTTGCTTATTATCAAGGCACACAGATTTCAATAAAAGAAATCACTTTTGAAGTGGATAATTTGTCGCAAGAGGTAGTAATCGCGCATTTGCCCGACATTCATTTGGGACACTTCCAAAGAGCTGATTATCTGCAAGAAGTAGTTGAAAAAACAAATGCCTTCAATCCTGATTTAATCTTTTTAAATGGTGATTTATTTGAAGATAATTACTCCCTACAGCCCTATGTGAAGGATATTCTTGCACGCTTTACAGGTAAAGTTGTTTTCACGCAAGGCAATCACGAACTGTATATTAATTATCAAGAAATTAAAGACTTGATAGAAGAACTTGGTTTTATCCATTTAGAAAATGAATTATATCTTTCCCATGGAATACAGATAGTTGGAACTGATTATCTCGATGCCGATGAAAATTCTGTAGGCGGTCACCCAAGTCCAAATGAAGTGTATTTAAGAGATTATTTGTCTACGCTTGAGCTTGATACGAACACACCTTCAATCCTTGTTCATCATACTCCTGTTGGCGGACAATATGTCGCGGATAAAGGCTTTGATATTATGCTTTCAGGACATACACATGGAGGGGGACAAGTGTGGCCCGCAACAATATTTGGTGAAACTATGTTTGAATTCCCACAAGGATACTATGTTTTAGATAATTTAGAAATTTATGTTTCAGACGGAGTAGGAACTTTTGGCGTTCCATTAAGATTGGGCACACACAACGAAATAAATATAATCAAGCTTTTCCCAAAACCATAATCATAAAGCTTTGGGAAAAGAACTTACAGGAAGATTTATTTTGAGATTGCTCTAATCAAGACTATACACTTTATTCTCTTGCAATAATTCTTTAAAAGATTCTTCATCCATTGGTTTTGCAAAGTAATAACCTTGCGCATAATCGCTTTTAATTTCTCTAAGCCATAGAGCTTGTTCTTTTGTTTCAACGCCTTCCGATACAACCATCATATTAAGATCTTTTGCCATTCTTATTACATTGCTGACAACTAATCTATTTTTTTCTTCTTTGCCTTCTACGTTAAAAAATGCTTTATCAAGTTTGAGGACGTGTGCTTCAATAGTGCTTATCCTATTTAAAGATGAAACACCCGCTCCAAAATCATCTATTGAAACGCTGAAACCACACTCTTTGAGTTCTTGCACTACATCTAAGAAAAGTTTCGGATCTCTTTCAACTGCACTTTCAGTAAGTTCAAATTCAATTTGCTTAGGATTAATGTCATATATATCAATAATTTCTGCAATATGAGCTATAAGATCTTCTGCAACAATTGAATAGGCAGATAAGTTTACAGAAATTTTAGGTATTTCCATTTTCTGATTATTTTCTTTTATAAACTTGCAAACTTCTTCCAAAACATAAAGATCTAAAGAAAGAATAAAGCCATTTTGCTCAAACACAGGAATAAATTCATCTGGGAATATTGTGCGCCCCTCTTTTGGAAACCAGCGCACAAGTGCTTCGGCACCGTCTACTTTTAATGTGTTAAAATTAATCTTTGGTTGATAGACAAGCGCAAACTCACGATTACTCATAGCTTCTTTCATACGATAAGTTACGTTGAGCTTGTTTTCATAGTATTTTTTCATTGCATCATCAAATCTCACAAAATTTGTTTTATGCTCAACCTTACTTTGCTTACGTGCATTTTCTGCTTGCGCCAAATACATGCTTAGCTGTCCATTCCTGTCTGATAATGGTACTATCCCAAATGATAAAGAAAGATTATATTTTTCGCCTACTACTTGTTGAATACTTGGAGCAATGTATTTTTCACAAATATCTTCGATAAGGCCACCTTCATCTATACGTCTTACTATGACGAATTGATCATCTACTTTACGGCATAAAAGTACTTCAAAATCTTTAAATGCCTCTTCTAAAGCACGGGCAACATTGAGAAGAACTTGTGTGCCTTGCTCTTCACCAAAATGAACGTTAATGCTTTTAAACATATCTATGTCAAAGGTTATAAGTTCGTATGTATTATCCTCAGCTATTTTAATTTTTTTCTTTGCTTCAGACATTAATTTTCGTAAAGTCAGTAAAGAAGTAAGTCTATCTCTTTCGTAGGCTTGTTGAAGTTCTTCTCTTCTTTTTCTTTGCGCAGAATAAGCGATAAATAAAAAGAAAGATAATACCAAAAACATTAATAAAGCAATATAATACCAGTTTTCTATAAGCAAATCTTGAATTCCTTGCTCGTAAAAATGGTTTGCTTCATTTTGTGTGAGAATTTCTGCATATTCAAAGTCTGAAATATTATCAAGCATAATATTAAAAATCGGAACGTATGTATCTGCTATATCATTTGCAATGTTTAGGCGAATACCCAAAGCAAAACCCGCACTCAAAGTAAAAGAATCGTTTCTGCCAAAATAAGACATTGCATAAGCCAAAGAAGATTGCGAAATAACAATGATGTCGACTTCACTGTTTTGATAGGCATCAAGCAATTCATTCATATCTTCATAAAATACAAGTTCGTTGTCCTCTGCATTATCCAAGAAGATAGTATAGTCCGTGTGGAGATATTTTAAGATGCCAATCCTCGGTGATAATAAGCGTATATCTTCTGAAGTAAGCTTGCCTGTAACGTTTTCTCTGGGCACCATTGCAATAAGTGGAATTTGAAAATAGGTTTCTGATGGAGTGAAATGTGTATTATAATACTCCATATCACCCACAGCGGCAAGGTCAATATCGCAATTTTCAAGCACAGAAGCAGAGTTTAAATGAGAATAAGGAATATATTCCACATCAAATTCGTAAATTTCGGCAAGTCTGTTCATCACATCGATAAGAGCACCATCAGGATTGCCTTCGCTGTTTGTATAATTCAGCGGTCGTGCAATTTCATTATAAGCAACTGTAAACGTCCTTGCCTGCAAAGTTTCCAACTCTTCTGCGGTTAAACTTCTATGGAAAATGTGATGGGCTTCCCCCATATATTTTTCGCCAAGCTCTTCAAAAAAATCACCCTCGGTTGTGACGATTTCAAGAATGACTGCATTGAGCCTATCCATCATCTCTTGTTTATCGGGCATAGCAAGAAGATATGCATTGTGTTTTTGAAAATTTACTACATTATTATATTCGCCCATTTCTGTATCTGAAGAATAGACAAGATAATAATCAGCTTCAAGTTCTTGATAATTGTGAAAGTCATCGTACACAAAATTGACTGAAATATTGTGTTCATCAGCATATTGCGCCATATATACATTGGCTACATTGCCATGATATGTCGCGACTGTTTTCCCGTCAATTGATTGCGGGTCGTTATATATTCTATTTTCTTCACCGGGCGCAACAAGGCTTGTTTGTACTGCGTTTAATGGAGTTTCCAGATAGATGTATTTTTCTGCACGTTCAGGGGTGAGGAAATAAAAACCGATGATATCGACTTCGCCTCTTTCCAAAGCTAAAAAAATGTCGTCTTCAATGGCTACAAATTCAAATTGAAAATCGCTTATTTCTTCAACTTTTCTTAAAACTTCATAGCCGTAGCCTTCATTGCCGACATGATTGATATCATCAACCAAATCATCATAAGGAATATAACCTATGCGAATTACATCAGTATTTTCACTTGCGAAAATAAAAGAAGATTGAAAAAGAACAAGCGCTACACAAAGTAAAAAAGAAGTACGAATAAAATATTTTATTTTCATAAAACCCCCAAAACCGTTAATAATCCACCACAAAACACAAAACACAAAACATAAAAAAAATAATTGCATTATGCTAAAGCCTAAACTAAAATTAAAATTGCAACTGTCTTATTGCAATTATGTGTTTAAAATATATATTTATACAAATTAAGAAAATTTCTTAAGCTATTGTCAGTTATACTGTCGTTCACTTAATGGTATTATATTGTATTTTCATTCAACAATCAAGCGGTTTTTTTTCACGAAGACGAATTTTTCAAGAAAAAAAATGAGGGCACACTTAATCTTGTGACCCAAGGGGCTTCAATTATATTTGACAATCCAATCACAGGCAGCGCAGGAAGCTCAAGCACTACAGCCCACGAAACTGAAAATAGAAGCAATTTTCATCAATCAAAGGCACAAGAGAGTGCACAATGCACCGCCGAACCTTCAAAGCAATACAAGCATAGCACCGATGAAGGCATTTCCGACAAGCAGTTGAAACTTATTGTAAACTTGGTGGGTACTTATGATGAAGCGGAACAAGCCACAAAGCGACATCTGCAAAAGTCGCTCTCTGCCCTCAATTCGGCAGAAGCAAACGAGATGATTCAATCTCTCAAGAAAAAAAAGGGGCTTGGGGTAGTCGGTTTGGTAAAACTGATTTGCTAAAATCGGCTGAGAGAGGGAAAGTTTTTTGCAATGGTTACGTGGGCGATTACACAACCACTAATCCCAATTTTATTCAAAGCATGCGGATTTCATTGTTCAAAGCCGTGCATATTCACTTCTTTTGCTTGCAATTTATTATACTTCATGCTATTGTGTCTTTACGAGATTGAAAAACACTATTTTTCCAATAAAATGAGGTGCGCTATGCTAACTAAAAATGCAATCGGAAATTTGAAAAACCGTTATATTGCGGTGCTGAAAAAATGTAATTTATTGAACACATTCGGTTCTTTAGCTTTTGTGGGGGCGCTTACCGCTTCGCTTGGGCTTGGAGCAAATATGCTTATGCCTGAGAATGCCCACGCAATAACGGAATATTACGGCGAGCATTACGCCATTATGCCGACGGGAAGTTTGCCATCAACACTACAGCCTGAAATAAACTTTAATTCGGCTGAGGGCAATGCGTACAGTGTGCTTTTTCGCTATGTTTTTGACAATAATTACGCAATAGGCACAGTTGCGGGCTTGCTTGATTCTTATAATGCGTATTACGGGTCAAACATTCGAGGAGAACGAGTAGAGAATAACGGTGTTCTCCCAAGTCTAGAGGATCTATTTGTAGGCAGCGATAGTTGGAGCATCAAGACCCTCGGTGGGGCGATTTATAATAATGGCACAATAGACACAGTCAATGCTTTCTTTTTGCGCAACCGGGCAAGTCAAAGCGGTGGGTCGATTTATAATAATGGCACAATAGACACAGTCAATGCTTTCTTTGCAGGCAACAATGCAGATGACGGTGGGGCAATTCATAATAGCAACACAATAGACACACTTAATGCTTCCTTTATCTATAATTATGTACAAGATGACGGTGGGGCAATTCTTAATAGCAACAAAATAAATACAGTTAATGCTTCCTTTATAGGCAACAATGCAGACTATGGTGGGGCGATTTTAAATGATAAATATGCCACAATAAGCACGCTCAATGCTTCCTTTATAGGCAACAGTGCAGGTGGTGAGGGCGGTGCGATTTATAATGAAATATATGCCACAATAAGCACTCTCAATGGTTTCTTTGTCGGCAAGCGTGCAGGTCGTGACGGCGGTGCGATTAGTAATAGTGGCACAATAAGTGAACTCAATGCTTCCTTTATAGACAACAGTGCAGGTAGGGCCGGGGCGATTAGTAATAGTGGCACAATAAATTTATTAGCTTCAAACGGGCTTATTCTCTTTGAGGGGAATACGGCAAGAGGAATTTCCAACGCTATACACAATAGAAGTACGCTCAATATCAATGCAGGTTCTGTGCTTGTTCCAAACACAATGGGCTATGTACATATTAAGGACAATATCACAGGCTATGAAGGCACAATAAACATAAATGACAGTACAATAGCTGGTGCTCCCTTTGATGGTTTTGTGCTTATTGACAGTGTTGTTTCAGGCAATAATTTGAATTTGCGGGGCGGCAATCTCTCCTTTGCTGACGGTACAGTTCAAGAGCATTTCAGGGGTGGAGATTTCAATACAGACTTTGATTCTACCCTCTATCTCGATGCGGATTTAGCCGCAGGAAAAGTGGATACAATACAATCCACTGGCGGAACAATAAATGGAGATGTTGCGTATAATATTTTATCGGATTCGCCGAATCTCGCTCCTCTTCTTCAAGTAGGAGCAAACGGTTATGCCGATGCTTTTACAAATAACGCAAATTATATATACGATTCTGTTACAAAAACATTTACACAACACACAAGTACAGCAAGCGGCTTCCTTTCCGATGCTATTGGGCAGGGCAATAGCACGTTTTCATTGACAGGTGATTACACAGTGCCCGCAACACATAATCCTGCTTCACAACCAAGTGGAGGAGGCTGGCTTACTGTTTTCGGTAACAATCATGCTATCAGTGCAAGTAATACTCAAACTGTGTTTAACTGGCAAGCAATTAGCCCACTAAATATCTTCGATGCCACTATAGAAAATGCTTCTACAGCGATAGTCCTACAAAATGGACAAGCCAATATATTCAATTCCACTTTCAGTAAAAATATAACTGCAATCGATGTTCAGGGCGGCACAGCAAATATCTACAATTCCAATTTTATTGGCAACACAACAGCTTTGCTTGCACATAATACAAATGTCTATGCCATATTTGATAATACTGTATTTTCAGAAAATACAACTGCAATCGATGTTCAGGGTAGCACGCTCAACCTAGCGGCGCAAGGTGCTAGTATTTTATTTGACGACCCAATTATAGGCAATGGCACAATCAATATCAATAATAACACAAACGGTGGTTATTTCGACGGCACAATTCTTCTTAACGAAGATATGACAAGCTACACAGGGCAAGTCAATCTTTATGGCGGCACCATAGAAGTCGGCAGAGATATTGGGAAAGGAGCTACAGGCTTTACAAACTTCTTTGGCGGTAATTTTGAAGTGCATGGCGGCACACTCGATACTATAAATACTGTGACAGACAGATTCGATATGAGTTCTTGGACAACAACAAAAGCCATCAACGCACGTATTGAAGCTGACTTAAACACGGGAACGGCAGACTATTTTGCAAACAGTTGGGGCAAAGAGGTAAATATTTCCGCTGTTCAGCTTACAAATTCCACGGTAGAAAACAAAGCGGTGCATGTGGCAGATGCAGGTAACGCTTTCACGCTTGGCGTTTTATCAGCCTACAGCCCTCTTGCAATATACGATATTTCAGGCGTAAATCTTCAAAGCCACGGCACGCTCAATTTCACGCGCACAGGCATAAACCCCATGGCAGAAGCGACAAATGTTACGGCATTAAATTCAACTTTCACGAATCTTGATGTGATAAACAGAGCCTTGAAAAATATGTCGGCACAAGAAGTACGTGCATTGCGAGAAAATTTGGTGTCAGGAGAAGAAGTTTATACAAAATTGATGAGTGCCGTGGATAAATACGCCTATTATTTGAGCTTGACAGATGCTCAAAAAGAGCAACTTTCAATATATATGTCTTACAATGAAATAAGTTATCTTCAATTGACCAGAGTAAAAAATTCAAACTACACAAGTACCTCTATCGAACTTAATGCCGACGGCACAGTAAGCTTGCTCGCTACGGTTAATGCTAAGCAAGTACAAAATGATACGCTCCTCCATGCACAAGGTATAGTCAACTTTTCGTCTGCTGAAATAAGTGCATTGGAGGAATATAACAGAAACCTCCTCGGTGAATCACAGTCGGATAGCCAAAATAACAGTGAACCCCAACCACAAACCCCCACTGAATCAGAGGTTCCCGAGCCAGTCCGAGGCCTTAATGGCATCAGTTTCATCTCACACGTAAATGCGTTATCAACAACCGAAGTTCAATCTCAAACCGAAGTTCAACCTCAAGAGGTTGTAATTGTAGAATACGTAGTTTCCATCAGTGAATTGGCGGACTTTATGAGTTCCGGCGAATTCCCAAGCACTATCAATCATATTTACACATACTCCAGTTTATAAAGTAGCTTGACTAACAGCAGAACTCTCACAGGCATGACGGCAGGAAGTGCCCCTGCAATTTTAGAGCAAGCGCTTTATAATAATTCCGCACAAAACCAATGGACAGCATGGGCTGAACCCAACGCTACTTTTGAAAGCACAGATACAGGCACAAATAATATTGATACCGAAACTTTCGGCGTGCTTGCAGGTTTCAATTCAAGAAGTTATGACTTGGGTATGATTGATGTGTCTTATTCCGCCTATATCGGCTTTAACGGCTCAGAAAGCGAATACAGCACTATAGAAACGGAGCAACATGCAGGAACAATAGGTTTAGGCGCAACGCTTATCTACGGCAATTTCACCCTTGGCGCAACCGTGAACGCCGCGCTCACAAATAATGAAATCACAAATAACGATCCTCTCAATTATTTC
>CAYJPB010000024.1:0-22737 GCA_964371955.1 uncultured Desulfovibrionaceae bacterium
ATAGTATAATTTTTTTGGCAATTTTTTAAGCTTTCAAAAATTGCCTTTAAACATAATGATTCAAAATAATTGGAGAATACTATGGCTCTTCGCATTGCATTAAATGGTTTTGGTCGTATTGGTCGCTATCTCAGACGCTTACTTGCCCATGAAGATGGCATAGAGCTTGTTGCAATAAATGCCCGCGCCGAAAATGCTTCTTTAGCTCGTTTGCTTAAGTACGATTCAGTACACGGCAGAGCAGATTTTCCTGTTGATTATAATGAAAAAGGCTTGATTATTGACGGCAAAGAATGTCTTGTTACTCGTCAAGTTACAGGCGCTTGGATATGGAAAGAGCTTGATGTTGATATAGTTATAGAAACGACGGGCACTATTAAAGACGCTCGTGGACTGGCACAGCATATCGACAAAGGCGCAAAGAAAGTCATTATGTCCGCTCCTGCAAAGGATTGCGACCTAACAGTAGTTATGGGTGTGAACGATAATGAATACGACCCTGCCAAACATTCCATTCTTTCTGCTGCGTCGTGCACAACAAACTGCCTTGCCCCTGCTACAAAAGTTATCCACGAAAACTTTGGCGTAAAACACGCGCTTATGACAACGGTTCATTCGTACACCATGAGTCAGCGTATTCTTGACGGTTCTCATTCAGATCCCAGAAGATCGAGAGCCTGCGCGTTAAGTATGATTCCCACCTCGACAGGTGCGGCAAAGGCAATTGGTTTGGTATATCCTGCACTTAAAGGAAAAATCGACGGTATGGCCGTGCGTGTTCCTTTACCGAATGTTTCTCTTGTAGATGTCACGATGGAACTTGAAAAAGCCACTACTGCCGAAGCAGTGAATAGAGCGCTTAAACAAGCCTCTGAAACCTCGCTCAAAAAAAATATGGGTTTTAGCGAAGAACCGCTTGTTTCCGTTGATTATCTTGGTATGACATACGGCGGAGTTATCGACGCACTTTCAACCACCGTCATCAACGATACCATGCTTAAACTGATTATTTGGTACGATAACGAAGCAGGTTTCACGCATCAACTTCTCAGGCTTATCAAACTTGTAGGAAAATAAGTAAACTTTGAAATTTGAGGGCAGAATTTTGAAAGGTTCTGCCCTAGATGTTGTATAATGCGCATGAACAATAAAGTAGAAAACGAGTAATATTTTGACTTTTATTGAATTATTATTAATTGGTGTTGCCCTTTCCATGGATGCTTTTGCGGTTTCTATATGTAAGGGGGTGACAGCATCTGCCAGAAATTTGAAAAATGGCGTGCTTGTTGGATTGTATTTTGGTGTATTTCAGGCACTTATGCCGACACTGGGCTTTTTTTTAGGGAATGGTGTCTATCAATATATTGAACAATATTCCGGCTACCTATCTTTTGCAATTCTTGCATTTATCGGGACGATAATGATAAAAAATGCTGTTAAAGGTGGTGGCGATGAGGAAGAAAATCAATCCTTGGCTTTTGTGCCGATGGTGTTGGCGGCAATTGCAACAAGTATAGACGCTTTTGCAGTGGGTATTGTATTTTCAACAGAACAAATCAATATACTCTATGCGGCAAGCGTTATAGGGCTTACAACTTTCACTATTTCTGTGTTGGGCGTGCTGATAGGTTATCTTTTCAATGAAAAAATGAAAAAAAGTGCCGAGATTGTCGGCGGAATTACACTTATTTGTATTGGGCTCAGCATGCTTATCCGCTAGCAAAAAAGCATAAGAAAAGCGCCACAAAGAAAGAGGGCGCTTATCTTTTTTAATCATCAAAATCAAGAACTGTAGCACATTGTATGCGCTTGTAACAAGAATACAATGTGTTGACAATGCAAGTTTTAGTGATTGTTTTGAAATAGTTATCTTAAATAGCTTTTCGCTATAGAAATCTGTATTATGCTAATGACTTGAATGTGCATCCGGATTGTTTGCGTCTTTAATTGCATTAAAAATTACAAAAGCAAGACCGATACCTATAACCGCAAGCACTAAATAAAGCACGCCAAAAAATATTACGTGATCCGGCATCCAAAGCGGTAAATCCCAAGGAAGTGGGCTGCGAACGTTAACTCCTGGTGTCATAATTACTCCTTTAAACAAAGTCATGTTGATAATGTGAAAGTGATAATAGCAAAATGCAAAATAAATTGCAAGCTTTTAAATTTAAATTAAATAGATTCTTCAAATGCTCGTCAGAAATAATTTACATATGTAAAAACACGCTCCTAAAGTCAAATGTAGTAAATTTTTTATAAAAATTTTGCTTGCTAAATGAGAAAAAATATGCGATATTTCTCAATCAAATTTGCATTAATACGCGTTATTTATCCGTAATGCGAGAGAGGGAAAAATGAAAAAAATATATAGCTTTATAGTATTGGCATTGTTTCTTACAGCCTGCTCCGGAGACGAGGCTGAGGTTACAGAAGTTCAAGAAATTCCGCCGGCACTTGTGGTAACAGAAGTGGTGACTTTGGCAGATGTTCCGGTATATATACGTGCAGTAGGTAATGTAGAAGCTCAAAGTAGTGTAAGCATTATTGCAAGAACAGGCGAAGAATTGCTCGAAACCTTGGTTTCTGAGGGAGATATGGTAGATGCGAACACAGTGCTTTTTCGTCAACAAACAACCCAACTTGAGGTAGATTTACGCTCGGCGCAAGCATCACTTGATATGAGCAGAGCTTCCCTTGCTAAGGCTCAAAGTGACTTACGCAGAAACAATGAACTTGCAAGTCAAGGCTTTGCAAGCACATCGCAGCTTGAACAGTTACGTCTTGCCGTGACCAATGCTGAAGTTTCCATAGAGGTTGCCGAAGCTAATATCGAAAGAATTGAATTGGCATTGTCTTATGCCGATATTACTACTCCGATTGAGGGGAGAGTAGGGGCTATTTCTGCCGACGAAGGAAATATTTTAATGGCAGGAAGTGCGCTTACAACCGTGAGCAATATCGATAACGTGAGCGTAACATTTGCAGTACCTGAACGCTATCTATCTTCCTTGCGTGCAGAAGCTGAATTAGGTGTTGTGCCCGTTTTTGCAACAACGATTGATGGGCTTGTTGTAGAGGGTGTGCTGACGTTTATTGATAATGTGAGCACATTGAGCGGAACTTTCAATGCCAAAGCCGAATTTGCAAATGAAGACCATACTCTTTGGGTTGGGCAATTTGTTGACATTAATGTGCAAATGGAACTTTTGGAAGACGTGACCATTGTTCCAGAAAAAGCGGTGAGCCTCAGCGTTGACGGGCCATTTGTTTATATTGTCGAAAACGATGTCGCTATGCTAAGACTTGTGGAAACCGGAATAGAAGAAGATGGTATGATTGTTGTTAATAGCGGATTGGAAGCCGGTGAGAACGTAGTGGTTGACGGGCATGTTCGCTTGTTCGACAATGCACGCGTAGCTCAGGTTGCGGCGGAGTAATATATTATGAATATGTCTGCACTTTTTATTAAAAGACCGGTAGCAACAACCTTAATTATGTTTGCGCTCTTCTTTTTCGGTGCCTTTGGGTATACCATGCTCCCGGTAAACGATATGCCGGATATAGAATTGCCCTTCATTGTGGTTTTTGCGCAAATGCCGGGTGCCGATCCTGAAATTATGGCAAACTCAGTTGCAAAACCCCTTGAACAGCAATTTGCTACTATTGCCGGTGTAGATACAATGACATCTACAAACAGGCAAGGTACAACCATTGTGTTCTTAGAATTTGACATGGAGGTTGATATCAATGATGCCGCGCTTGACGTACAGGCAGCTATCAGCATAGCCCATGCATTTATGCCGGATGCAATGCCTTCTCCTCCACTCTTTTTTAAACTCAATCCGGATTCATTGCCTATTATCCATATAGCTCTTACCTCTAATGCAATGACATTACAAGAGCTTACCCAATACGCTGAAACATATATTTCTCAACAGCTGTCCATGATTCCGGGGGTTGCACAAACCTATGTTGCCGGTGAAAAAAGGTTTGCCATTCGTGTTCAAATAGATCCAGTTCGCTTGACAGCCCAAAACATAAGTATTGATGAAATAATTAATGCTGTGGGAGTATCAAATGTTGTACTACCTACAGGGCTCTTGCAAGGTGAAAATCGCATACGTAACATTCAGGTTGACGGGCAATTGCATACTGCTGAGGAATTTGAAAATATTATTGTTGCATGGCGTGATAATGCGCCCGTGCGCTTGAGTGATATTGCAACCGTTGTTGACGATGTGGAAGACAGAGACCAGAGAGCGTGGATCAATGGTCAAGACGGGGTTGTCGTTCAAGTTGTGCGCCAACCGGGTGGAAATACTGTTGAAATTGTGGACAGAATTCTACAAGTATTACCCTCGATTCAAGCGAGTCTGCCTCCCTCAATCGAAATGGAAATTGTACAGGATAACTCAATATTTATCAGAGATTCGGTGCATGAAGTTGTATTCACTCTGTGGCTGACAGTCGGTTTGGTTATCTTGGTTATTTTTGTTTTTTTACGAGATATAAGGGCAACGATTATTCCAAGTCTTGCCGTGCCTTTTTCAATTATTGCTACATTTGCGTGTATGTATCTTTTGGGCTTCTCTCTCAATAACGTAACTCTCATGGGGCTGATACTTGTTGTGGGACTTGTTGTGGATGATGCTATTGTTATGCTTGAAAATATCATACGCCACAGAGAGATGGGGAAAACTGCGTTTGAAGCCTCTATGGACGGCTCAAAAGAAATTGGTATTACCATTGTTTCTATGACTGTTTCTTTGGTTTCTGTTTTTATTCCGCTTCTCTTTCTTCCCGGACTTGTGGGCTTGATGTTTTTTGAATTTGCAGCAGTTATTATGATTGCTTTATCACTTTCAGGCTTCATTTCTATATCACTTACGCCGATGATGTGTAATCAATTCTTGAAAGATACACACTCTGAAAAAGAAAATATACTGTATAGGGCTTTAGGTGCAATGCTTGATGCAATGACAAACTTCTATGTAGTAACGCTTAAATGGGCCGTTCGTTATAAATTTATGATGTTTATACTTTCCTTGACGCTTATTTGGGGGACGGGCTTTATTGCCGGTCAATTGCCATCAGGCTTTTTCCCGGATATGGACGGTTCTTCCATCAGCATCACAACCGTAGCTGAAGAATCAATTTCACCGCAAGCTCTTGCGGAAGCTCAACAGGCATTACATGAAGTTTTATTGAACGACCCTGCTGTTAAAACCTTTGTTTCAAATGTAGGAGGCACCGATTTTAGTTCAACATCAAATATGGGTACTATCAATGTGGGGCTTCACTCACCTGATGAGCGCGGACATATTGATGATGTTATTAATCGTATGAGGGTTTCGCTCAACCAAACTCCTGATTTGCAAGTTTATGTTATGAACGGTTCGTCAAGCACAGGTGGCGGCGGAACAGCTGAATTTTCTTATGTACTTGTAGGCACTGATGTTGACATGTTGTATGAATATGCACAAGAAGCGGAGGATGCACTTCACCTTGTTCCTGAAATTCGTGACGTAAGTAGTGACTTACATTTGAAAAATCCAATAATGGAATTTGCAATCGATCGTGACTTGGCCACAACTTTGGGTATAAGCTTAGCACAGATTGAAACAACATTGTATTCGGCTTTTGGGCAAAGAGAAATCTCTGTAATTTATGATGAAGTCAGCGATTATCGCGTATTTATCGAAGTAGACAGAGATTTACAGAGAGATAATGCTGTTCTTTCTTCAATACACTTTAGAAGTCCTGTAGGAGGAAGTATTCCTTTTGAAGCCATTTCCTCATCAAGGCAAGAAGCTGGTCCGCTATCTGTTAACCATTATGGGCAATTCCCTTCTGTCACCATTTCTTTCAACACATCAGAAGGGGAAACAATTGGAACGGTAACTCCAATTGTTGAGCAAATTCTTGCTGATACATTGCCTTCTGAAATCTCATTCCAACCCTCAGGATCTGCCGCTGACTTTCAAGAGTCAGTTACAGGTATGATTTTACTGATTATTGTGGCTATCTTCCTAATCTATATTATTCTTGGAATTCTTTATGAAAGCTTTGCACATCCACTCACCATTTTGTCCGGCTTGCCTTCTGCTGCATTTGGCGCAATGTTCTCCTTATGGATATTTGGACAAGAACTGAACATGATGGGTTTTATAGGTATACTTATGCTTGTTGGTATTGTAAAGAAAAACGCTATTATGATGGTTGACTTTGCTATTGAAGCGGAAAAAAATCAAAATCTTTCGCCTGAAGAAGCTATTGTTCAAGGCTGTATTGTGCGCTTTAGACCTATTATGATGACAACGCTTGCGGCAATTATGGGTGCACTTCCTCTTGCCTTGGGTGTGGGTGAAACCGGCTCGGATATGCGTATGCCACTTGGTATATGTGTTGCCGGTGGTCTTATCTTTTCTCAGATTGTAACATTATATGTAACTCCGGCGTATTATGTGTATATAGGTCGCTTCGGAAACTTTATTACTTCAATCATAACACCAAGCGGTAGAGCAAAAAGAAGAGAAGCAAAATTGAAAAAAAACGAGATGAGTCAATAAAGATATCTCAGTTCCATTTACAATAAACAAATGAAGTGAACCCCTTTTTTCAACAGAGAAAAGGGGTTTTCTTATGGAATTTATAATATTGGTGAAACACAATTGTATTGTTGAAAAAAAAATGTGCACTAATGCATAAAAAAAGGAGAACCTACAGAATGATCTCTGCCGATTCTCCTTCATGAAATTTACATTAGTAAACTATTGTTTGCTTTCGATATAGCTGATTGCGTCTTGAACTTTAAGAATTTTTTGTGCGTCTTCATCAGCAATTTCAACGCCAAATTCTTCTTCCATAGCCATGATGAGCTCTGTAAGATCTAATGAATCTGCGCCCAAGTCTTCAACAAATGAAGCTTCTGCTTTGATTTCTTCGTCTGAAACACTCAATTGATCTTTAATGATTTTTTTTACTTTTTCTTCTACTGACATATTAGCCTCCAAAAAGGAAATTTTATTGTTATTATGAATACATACCGCCGTTTACGGCAAGTATTTGACCTGTAATGTAACTCGCTTTATCAGAAGCTAAAAAAGCAACTGCTTCGGCAACTTCAACCGCGCTTCCAAGGCGTCCAAGAGGAATTTTCTTTGCGTATTCCGCTTTCACTTCATCGGGCAAAACATGTGTCATATCAGTTTCAATAAAGCCCGGAGCAACGGCATTCACGGTAATATTGCGTGAACCAAGTTCTTGAGCAAGAGATTTTGTTATGCCTAGAACACCGGCTTTTGAGGCGGAATAATTCACTTGTCCCGCATTACCGGATTGCCCAACCACAGAAGAAAGATTTATTATTCTTCCTTGCTTGCGTTTTGACATAATTTTTGTGGCTTCGCGCATGCATGTGAACGCGCCGTAAAGATTTACTTTTAGAACATCGTCAAAATCCTCGTCTTTCATACGAAGCACAAGGCCGTCTTTTGTTATGCCGGCATTATTGACTAAGACATGTAGATCGACTTTGTCTTTGATATTTTCTTGAAAAAATGTTTTTACGGCATCGCAATCTTGAACTTGCAGTTGAAAAGCTTGTGCATCAACGCCAAATTCTTTTAGTTCTTCAACAACTTGTAAAGCTTCTTCTTGCTTGGAGTTGTAAGTGATTATTATATCAAAACCATCACGTGCAAGCGCAAAAGCGCACGCCTTACCAATTCCGCGTGAAGCGCCTGTTATAAGTGCTGTATATCTTTCGTTTGCCATTGTTATTCCTTGCAGTAAAATTTTCAGAAAAAGTATAAAAGATTTTGGAATGAATTACAAGTAAATTTATTGTGAAAAAAAATGAAGTCTCAAGGGAAATGTTACAAATACTGTTATGATTCGATGTAGGTTATGCAACTTCAAAAAGTGCCGAACCCCATGTAAGCCCACCACCAAAAGCTGTAAAGAGAAGCTTATCTTGCTTTTTCAAGATATTATGTCCATAAATATCGCTCAAAGCCAGAGGGATGGAACTTGCCGAGGTATTGCCGTATTTTTGTACATTTATAAAGCGAGCACTTTGAGGTACCTCAAGCTTGTCGTAGACAGCGTCGATTATTCGCTTATTCGCTTGGTGTGGTACCGCAAAACGAACATCTTCCATTGCAAGATTATTTTTTTCAAGAATTTCTGTACATGACTGTGCCATAGAACGGATTGCGTGTTTATACACTTCTCTGCCTTGCATTTGCAAGAAAAAGTCTTCCTTAAGTTCATAGCCCACATGCCCTATAAGAGCCGTACCGCCGCCAATTGTGATAAGGTCTTGTAAAGTACCGTCAGCATAACACATAGAGTCGAGAATTTTCATTTGCTGCTGTTCACATTCCAAGGCAGACGAAGTAATAACAACCGCTGCTGCCGCATCACCGAACAGCACACTTGTAGAGCGGTCTTGATAGTTCATGCGGCGTGAAAGCGATTCACTTGTTACAAATAAAACTTTCGCATTTGGATTAAGACAAAAAATTGATCGAATAAGTTCAATACCATAGACAAAACCGGTACATGCCGCATTGATATCAAGTGCAAAAAGTCTTTTGTTCTCATTGATTTGCAATGCGCCTGCAATAATGCATGCCATACTTGGCGTAAGCATTTGCGGAGTGCACGTTGCTACAAAAATATGCGTGAGTTCTCTGGCAGGAAGTTTTGCCAGTTCAAGTGCTTTTTTTGCCGCGGAAATTGCAAATGTTGCGCTGTTTTCATGCTCTTGCATGACATGTCTCTGCTCAATTCCTGTGCGCGTACGAATCCACTCATCGGTGGTATCTAAAATTTTTTCAAAATCAAAGTTCGTGATAACTTTATCCGGAATATCCACAGCAAGACTGTTAATAAATAAATCCATATAATACAACCAATTATTATCTATTTATCATTACAAGGAAGCGAAACTTGCATCATCTGTTATTTCTTCATTCGCTTGCAGTGCGGTAATTAAACTGGAGTTTGAAGAACTTTCTATTGCGGTGATAGCCATTTTCACACCTGAGGTGATGGCTTTCATGTTTGAAGAGCCGTGGGCAACCATGCACACACCTTTCAAACCGAGAATAGGCGCAGAGCCATATTCAGCATAATCGATTTGCTTTCTGAAATTTGAAAATGCTTTTTTTGACAAAAGCGCACCAAGTTTTGGGAGAATTCCGTTATTCAAAAGCTGATATTTTAAAATTCTTGTAAGAGAAAAGGCTAAGCCTTCACTCAGTTTCAAAACAACATTTCCCACAAAACCGTCGCACAAAGCAACATCTACATCGCCAGAAAAAATGTCTCTTCCTTCAATATTGCCGATGAAGTTAATGCCCTTTGCTTGCTTGAGAAGGTCATAGGTTTCTTTTACAAGAGTGTTGCCCTTGCCTTCTTCTTCGCCAATGCTCAAAAGCCCGACTTTAGGTGCTTCACGCCCTGTTGAAGTCTGCATAAAAGTAGACCCCATCAACCCAAATTGAAATAGGTGGATAGGTTTACAATCAACATTTGCTCCAACATCAAGCAAAAGTATCGGTTTTTTTTCCGTCGGCATAAAAGTCGCTAAAGCAGGGCGATCTATTCCTGAAATACGCCCAACAATAAACATTCCGCACGCAACACTTGCGCCCGAATGTCCGGCACTGAAAATGCCGTCAACATGCTTATCTCGCAAAAGACGACAAGCGACTTGGATAGAGGAATCTTTCTTTCTTCTGAGTATTTCCGATGGTTTATCTTCCATCGTTACAATCTCTGAAGCGTGAACGATTTCATATTCCACATCTTTTGTCTTACATGAAGAAAGAGTTTTTTCAATCTCTTCTTGAATACCGACAAAGACAAGTTTTACATTACTTTGTCTAGCCGCCTCAAGCGCACCCGGAATAACAACGGAAGGACCGAAATCGCCCCCCATTGCATCAACCGCTACAGCATATTTGCTTTCTGACATAGAACTATGCGTTAGAATCTACATTTAAAACTTGACGTTCTTTATATTTGCCGCATGTAGGACATATTGAGTGTGAACGAGTAGGTGCTCCGCATGAGCAGTATACAACATTTACTGCTGTCAAAGCATCGTGTGAGCGGCGCATGCCTTTACGTGAACGTGATTTTTTATTTTGTTGAACAGCCATATTATTCTCCCTAAATCAAAACAACTATGTGTTTTTTACTTTAAAGTTTTTTAGTTTTTCTAAACGAGGGTCAATGCTTTGTGTGTCGCAACCGCATGAAGTTGTGTTTAAATTTGCTCCACACAGCGGGCACATTCCCGAACACTCTTCCTTGCAGAGAGGTTTTATAGGTAATGCAAGGCTGAATTCTTCCCATAAAAGAGTGGCGATATCTATATGCGCATTTGAATAAGCGTCAAGATAAATCAAACTTGCTTTATCAAACTCTTCCTCATCTTCAGTTTCATCATCAAAAACGTTTGGCAAAAGCTCAAATTCTTCAAATTTTGCAGAAACTTCAAACAGTGTTTTTTCCGAACATCTGTCACAAGGAAGTTCAACTTTGCCTTTCAACTCTCCGCGAATAAGGCATCCTTCTTCTTGCTTGAGTAAGAAAAGCTTGGCAGAAAGCGGCGATACGATTGTGCATGAAACATTAAATTCCTCAATCGAATCTGTCCAAATAGCTTGATTGTCAATTACTTTTTCAGTTCCGCTTGATGATATTTCCGATAAGGGAATCGATAATTTCATTTTTTTACCTCGTCATGAGTAGGGAAAACTACCCCTTTCTCTTCTCTTTGTCAAGTTTTTTATTGACTCATTTTTTACTTGTAATTTCTTCAAGTTTTGCAAAAGCAGCTTCACTG
This sequence comes from uncultured Desulfovibrionaceae bacterium, assembly GCA_964371955.1. GTDB lineage: Bacteria > Desulfobacterota > Desulfovibrionia > Desulfovibrionales > Desulfovibrionaceae > CAYJAZ01. The sequence continues at coordinate 10,865 of CAYJPB010000024.1, forward strand.
TTATTGCCAAGTTTTTGCGAAATATGTTCGAGATTATCCACCGCATCACAGGCGCGTACATATTCGGGACTCGGATCATTTTCACACACTTCGAGCGTGTTTGCAAGAAAGAGTAATACGCGTGGGTTCAGTATATTTGCATTTGCCTGAAGAATTGTTGTTGAAATATCTTTTGGCAAATCCGATATTTTTTGCACGCCAGACCCAAGAAGAAAGTGCGGCAAAGGCGACATAATAGCTTCATTTGGTGCAATAAGGCGAGTAGCCCCTTGTTGGACGGGAAATTCATTTAAATCGCACACAAAATCAGCGCAATGCACAAGATTTTTCTTTGCATGCGTGATAACCCTAGTGTGTGTTCTTTGCTTTGTGGGAGCATTGAATGAAAGTGCATGCAGAAAATCTATGGCTACTTGCTCCGTGTTCAATACACGAGAAAGTGCCGCCGAAGTTGAAAGACAGAGACGTATCCCCGTGAAAGAACCGGCGCCGATAACCGATGAAATGCGTGAAATTTTATCAAGAGATATTTCAAGGGCGCACATCATATCTTTAATATAAGGAACAAGTTTTTCTGTGCCATTTTTGGGGCAATCCCATTCTTGATGCGCCAGAACCTGTGCGCTATCACCCACCACAATTTGTAATATACCCTCAGACGCATTGAGGATGAGGTTGAGTCTTTCTTTTGTCATTGCCTATAGTCCGATATTTTTGGGGAAAAGCTCAATTATTATTTCAGGATAAATGCTTACAAGCTCAATCATTTTGTCTTGAGCAACTTGGAAATCGTCAAAAGGACCTACGCCGACTAGAAAGGAATCTTCCAATTGAAAAATATTTAATTCAAATATTCCAATCGAGTGAACTTTTTCTAGCTCTTCAAGAGCCGCTTCCTCACTGTCTACAAGCGCGCAATTGATGAAATAAGCGAGCGAGGGATCAAGGGGTATGCCGTCAGTGTCGCTCACACCTACAGCATGTATGTTTATGACACCTGATTTCATACCGTCAAGTCTTTCCATTGCGGCTTCTGAAAGATCTATAATTCTTTCCCCTATATACGGACCTCTATCATTCACTTGTACAAGAACAGTTTCATCATTTGCAAGGTTTGTGATATGCAATACCGTGCCAAAGCGTATAGACTTATGGGCGGCGGTTAAACCGAATTGGTTGTATCTTTCGCCGTTTGCTGTTATTCTGCCGTGAAAGCCGGGTCCATACCACGAGGCAGTACCCCTTTCATTAAAGCTGGCTTCGTAGGCAGAATCCTCCAAATCAAGCTCGAAAGCGCAAAGATTTGTTGAAAACAAAAGCAAGATACTTAGAGTAAAACTTAATAATTTCATAAAGCTATAGTGGTGAACATTCTTTATCTTTATTTTTCAAAGATAAGAGCCACCCAAGTTTCTGAGGGTTTAATCTCGTTTGTTGCAATAGTTTCCGGACATAAATGCGGAATGTCGTCAGCATGAAGAATTGTGGGTTTGCCGAGCGAAGAATAGTAAGAAATCACATCATCGGCTTGCGAAGAAAGTATTCCTGATAATATAAGTATGCCTTTTTCTTTCACGCTTTGCATAATATCTTGTGATAGTTCCTTGAGAGGTTGCGCCAAAATATTCGCTACTACCACATCGTATGCTTCTTTTGCTTGCTCTATGCTTCCTGTCGAGAGATCTATGCCGCTTTGTACATCATTTAAATCAAGATTTTCTTTTGTGTTTGCCATAGCAACGGGATCAATATCGGTGCACAAACCGTTCAGGCCGAGTGTATGCAAAGCCAAGCCCAATATTCCTGTGCCACAGCCTAAATCCAAGAAAGAGTATGAGGAAAGTATTGCATTTTTTTCGTACAAATCGCTTATAGCGTGTAGGCAAAGCGCTGTTGTTGCGTGATGTCCTGTGCCGAAAGCACTTTTGGGTTCGATATACAGTTTTGTTTTGTCCGGATATGCGTGACTTTGTTCTTCTTTCTCCCAAGAAGGAAGCACAACAAATCTTCCTGCTTCTACAGGAGTAAAATATTGTTTCCAAGCTTCTGTCCAATCTTTATGCTCCACTACGCTCATTTGTGGGGAAAGATAAGGATAATGCCATATCAATTCATCTGAAACAGTTTTAATTGTTTCTTCCAGTTCACAATGGATACGGATAAGGGTTTTGCCGTCGGGCAAAATTTCTTCTTCCCAACCGTACTGAATGTGTTGAAAGATAAGAGCTTGAGCGTATTCAAGATCTTCAGGTTTAAGAACAATGTCTATTCTGTATAATTTTTTCATAGTACCTCAAAATATTAATTTTTTTTCATGCGTGGGTCAAGCCAATCTCTGAGCGCTTCCCCAAGCAAATTGTAGCCAAGTACGGTAATCACGATAGCAAGACCGGGGTAGAGCGATATCCACGGTGCAATTTCCAAAAGATTTTTTCCGTCCATCAATATATTTCCCCAACTCGCTTCCGGCGGCTGTACGCCTATTCCCAAAAACGAAAGGGACGATTCCGTCAAAATTGCGCCTGCAATACCGAGTGTCATAGAAACAAGTACGGGCGCAAGCACATTTGGAAGAACATGAATTACCAACATGCGTACATGCGAAGCACCTGCTATTTTTGAAGCAGATATAAATTCCCTTTGTTTCATACTTAAAGTTTCCGCGCGCACAAGACGTGAAACTCCCATCCATGATGTTAATCCAATCACCGTCATAATGGTGTATACATTCGGTTCAAGAAATGTAATGACTGCCAATATAAGAAAAAATGATGGGAAACAAAGCATTATATCAACAAAACGCATAAGAGCCTCGTCGATAATTCCGCCAAAATAGCCTGCAATAAGCCCGATAACAATGCCGATAAGTGATGAAATGCCCACAGCAACAAAGCCTACAAAAAGTGAAATTCTTGCTCCATAAAGCATGCGCGAAAACAGGTCACGCCCTAGATCGTCTGTGCCGAAAAGATGTTCTGCGCTCGGCGCTTGCAGCATAGCGATAGGATTGATGGCATTTGGATCGTAAGGAGCTATTAAAGGCGCCAACAATGCGAGAGCAATCATGGTGAGCACAATTGTTGCGCCGATAATAAGGAGAATATGAGATTTCAAAAACTTCATTATCTATTCCTTATTTTGATTGCTGTAGCGTATGCGAGGATCCGCCAAAGCGTAAGAAACATCGGCAATAACATTTCCCAGAAGCGTAAGAATTGCACCTATTACAAGATTTCCCATTATGAGCGGATAATCTCTGCTCATTACAGCGGCATAGAAAAGTTGCCCAAGCCCCGGCAAAGCGAACATGCTTTCAATAATCACAGAACCGCCGATAAGACCCGGAATAGAAAGTCCAAGCAAGGTGATAATCGGCAAAAGCGCATTTCTAAAAGCGTGGTGAAATAATATTTTTCCCTCGGGCACGCCCTTTGCCCTTGCTGTGAGAATATAATCTTGCCTTAACACTTCAAGCATGGAAGAGCGAGCAAAACGTGAAGCCCCTGCCAAACTGCCTATTGTGCCAATAAATAGCGGCATTGCCAAGTGCCATGCAATGTCTTTTATTTTGCCCCATGTACTGAAACTATCATAATTAAATGATGTTAAGCCCGAAATAGGAAACCAGCCCAAATCAATACCAAAATATATCATGCACAAAAGCGCAAGCCAGAAAGAGGGCATGGCAAAACCCAAAAACACAAATATCGTCAAAGATTTATCAAGGATTGAGCCTTGTTTGTAGGCTGAAATAATGCCGATAGGCAAAGCAATTATCAAGGTAATCACAAGAGAAATAACATTCATGCCAAGCGTGAGCGGCAGTCTTTCAAGGATTTTATCGATAACAGGACGTGAATCTGAAGACATAGACGTACCGAAATCAAGATGTAAAAGCCGCCACAGCCAATCAAAGTATTGTTCCAAAAGCGGTTTATTTAAGCCATACAGCTCGTCAAGCCTTTCACGCAGTGCATCTGTTGCAAGAGGGTTCATTGTGGTTTGCATGTCTGTAGGCGTTCCCGGTGCGAGGTGAATAACGCAAAACGAGATGACGGTTATCCCCCATAAGACTATAATAAGCCACAATACTTTCTTGAATATTCTTTTCATTGTTTTGCTAATATCCTAAGAAAACAGCTTTTATTCGGCAGCCAATATCCATTCTGCAATTCTTTCACATTCCTCAAGCCATGCTTTATCATCGAGACGTGTTGAGATGAATTGAGCGTAAACATCATCAAGTAAATCAATTGCTTGCTCGATGAGGTACATTTTTTCAAAGAAAAGTGCGTCAGGTTCATCGTCGGTATCAGATGTATCGATTTTTTCAGTCGCCAAACCGTTGAGGCTGAAATCTTCTGCTCTGAGGCTTACGTGCCATGTATTTTCTTCTTTTTCAAGGCTGACAAGTGCGCTTGAAACAAGTTTGCCTGTTTTGAGCCCCATTTTCGCTTCTCTAAATGATGAATGTATACCGGAAACCGAAGCTGTTTCAACCGCATCGCTTTCCCCACCGCGAACCACAACTTTTTGGTGGATATACATAACGTAGGGACTATTTTCTTTTCGTGTGTGAAAAGTGCCGTTAAGCGCTTCTGAACGATACCAAAGCCATGTAAGAAATTCTTGTCCGAGAATATATTCAATACTGCTATCTTTTGCCATCACAGTCTCCTACACAAACTTTGTCTGTGTGATTGTTTCAAGTTTACTTTCAACTTCTTCGCCCATGAGGGAGAGTGCAAGCGTATATGTTGTCACTTGCTCAATATGCAAATCAAAGGTGAGTACAAAATTTTCAGTAAATAAATCAATTATTTTTGTATTTGTGGAGGCAAGGTAAAGCATATTCTTACTTTGTGACCAAACAACTTGAAATTCTGCGGGGATAGGCAAGAAACGAGCCATAAGTTTCTGTTTTACTTGTTCTTTTATTTCAGTTTTTCTATCTTTGGAAACAAACTTCTTTCCCACTGCTTGCATTTTTTCTTCTTCCTGCATAAGCGCAAGACGTATATGCTTTTTCAAAACGGCAGGTGGTATTCTTCTTGTATCTAAGCGCAAAGAAAAACAGATATATTCGCCCTTTGTTAGGGGAGTTTTCTCAAAATTTGTGTCCAACATATCGTCAAAAGAAGTCCAACCCCACGCTCTTTCAGTTGCTATTTCATCGATATCGCCAAAAGCGTATTTCTTCAATTTTTCCAGAGCGTTTTCCAACGCTTCTTTCGAGCCGTCTTCCTCAACCATAAATCGGGTAAAGGACGATTTTGAATTTAAAAAACTCATAACTACCTCATAAACTTCAAATCTTCTTTCAAAGTTACATATAGATAGCAGATTGCGAACTAAAAGTCTACAAAAATTTGTTTCGTGATTTAAGCAAGATTGTGTATGTTTGAATGTGCTGTCTTGAGCGCAAAACTCTTTCCAAAGACAGCAAATCGGAATGTGAAAGATAAATTCGTTTGGAGAGAAGAAAAAACTTGACATTTTTTGAATAAAAAGCAATGATGCGTGTTTGAAATTCCGGAGGTGAAAACGTATGTTAAAACTCATGGCTGCCAATTGGAAAATGTATAAAGTTCCTTCACAGGCCTTAGAAAGCGCAAAAGAGCTTATTGCAAGGCTTAACACTGAACCAGCAGAAGATAAAGAAGTAATTGTTTTTGCTCCGGCAACAAATCTTCCCTCTCTTTTGGTTGCAAAAGCCACTGTTCCCCCTGAATTTCCTTTCGGATTCGGTGCGCAAAATTTCTATCCTGCCGACGAAGGCGCATATACAGGTGAAATTTCTGTTGATATGGTTAAAGCGACAGGAGCACAATGGGTGCTTATCGGACATTCCGAGCGCAGAGCCTATTTTCATGAAAGCAACGAATTTTTGGCGCAAAAGCTTGAATTTGCAATAAAGAACGAATGTAGAGTTGTTTTTTGTATCGGCGAAACGCTTGAAGAGCGCGAAGACGGCAAATTGCAACAAGTTTTGGAAGTGCAACTCAAAGAAGGGCTTGCGAAATTACCGAAAGAGTATAAAGTTGAAGATCTTGCCATTGCGTATGAGCCTGTTTGGGCGATTGGCACAGGAAAAGTGGCAAGCGAAAAAGATATTGAAGAAGCACACGCTACAGTGCGTAGTATTTTAACGGAAATAGTATCCGAAAAAGCCAAGGAAACCCGTATTCTATACGGTGGCAGTGTGAAGCCTGAAAATGCACAATCAATAATGGCGATTGCAAATGTTGACGGTGTATTGGTTGGCGGTGCATCACTGAAAGCTGAAAGTTTTAGCGAAATTGTTCGAGCATAAGAGAAGGAGAGTTTAGTGGATACCGCAATTTTAGCAGTACATATTTTAGTTTGTATAATTCTTGTAATTCTTGTTTTATTACAAGCGGGTAAAGACGGAATGGGCGTTATTTTCGGGGGCGGAAGCTCAAGCAGTGGCGGCTCAGTAGGTGCCGGCGGTCTTTTGACAAAACTTACTGCAAGTCTTGCCGTGATATTTGTATGTACGTCACTTTTTTACAATATTATTACAGGCTCAAGCAGTGAGAGTGAATCAACCTTGCTTGACGTGCAGTTTGAAGAAACACCTCTTCCTACTGATGTTCAAGCCCAACCTCCTCTCCCTATTGAGGAAGCATCTCCTGTTGAAAGTTCTACAGAAGTTTCTACAACTGAAAATGCTGAAACAGAAGCTGAAATGGCGGATGATCAAAGCACAATGACTACAGAAGAAACTTCACAAACACAGCCTGTTGCACCTATAGAATAAAGTGCGCAATCTTTATCGGACTCGATAGAAAACAAAAAATCATATTTTGATAACACGGTTTAAGTAAGAATTAATAACTAAAGGGGAACTTCGGTTTCCCTTTTTTTATATATATAACACATGAATATCTGTATCTGAATAAAAATACAAATTGGAATAATGTGCCTTAATAAACACGTCAATCTAATCCTCACCTTGTTTGACCTAAAGGATTGTTGTGTTATAATGCAATTTTCCCATCGTCACCACAAATTTTGCTTATCCACAAGATTAAACACGGTGGTACTAAAAAGTTTTTTGAAGGAAAGGGTGGGCAGGAATCACCTGACGGGAAACCTTGATGTGGGAATAATTCCCTTTTCAAAAATCATGGTTTTCCTTCCCCCAAACATACAAATGAGATTCACGTACCCTAATAAATTCTTAGCGTATGTGAGGGCTTGAAAAAAAAATTGTTATAGTATAGTGTATTTACATAATTTGACGGCTTTTGCGCGAACAAAGGATAACTTTATGGACGATAAAAATCGATTTTCCCCTCTTGCTGAAAAATCTTGGGAACTTATACTGCAATCAATTCAGAAGCTTAGAGAAGATAATCGCACATTGCATGAAATAGCAACCATGCTTGGAGTGAAGAATAGAGCGCTTGTCTCTGAATGGCTGAGCGGTAAAAGAGAGCTTTCCCGTTCAGGCTTTGCAAATATATTAAACTATTTAGATGTTCTTGGTTATGCTGTGTATGGCGACATAATACTTCCAAAGTCAGATATTCCTCAAGGAGGGAGTGTTGACAATGGAGAAGAAATTGAAAAGCTCATGGAAGAAATAAAGCGCCTAAAAAAAGAAAATGAAAAATATAAAGAAAAGCTTGAGGCTATAAAAGATATTTCCAGACAAGTATCTGAAGGGAAAAAAGGAAAGAAAGGCGAAAAAAAGAAAAAGTAGACAGAGCTTTGTAGATTTGGGTTAAGATATTATGTGCTTTATAGATTTTTTTCGTTAAGCAAGTAAAGGACTTGTATGAAAATATATAAAAATGTTGATGAAATGCCAATTTTGCCGCAGTGCGTGGCAGCAATCGGAAATTTTGACGGTGTGCATATAGGGCATACCGCCTTGATTGAAGAGTGCGTGGCGCAGGCAAAAGAATTAAATGTGCCTTCTGTGCTGATAACTTTCGACCCACACCCACGCTCTGTGCTCTCAAAAAATCCTGTACTACCGCTTGTGCCCTTGCATTCACGTCTTGAACATCTTGAAGAGTTTTGCTTGGATTTTTGCTGTGTGCTTCCTTTCACTCGCGAATTTGCAAGTCAAGACGCTGAAATTTTTATTAAGAATTTTCTATATAGTAAATTACATTGTAAAGAGTTAATTATTGGCTATAACTTTAAAATGGGTGCGGACAGGCTTGATGCCATAACACTCAAGCATATACTGAATAAATACGATTGCATAGTAAGCATACACAATGAAGTTTATTATGAGGATGAAAGCAATATACAGCACGAACTTTCCTCGTCGGTAATACGCAAAGCACTGGAAGATGGTAATATTGCCTTGGCAAACGGTATGCTTGGGCGTAAACATTGTGTTGAAGGACTTGTACAGCACGGCGCAAAAAGAGGTTCGGCAATGCTCGGCTTTCCAACCGCGAATATGGATACAGGCGACCTGCTTCTTCCAAAAGCCGGTGTGTATGCCACCTATGCTTCATTTCCTCAAAGAAATAATTCCGTCATCTATAAGTCAATCAGCAATATAGGTTATAATCCTACTTTTGCCGGCGATAAACTTGTGATGGAAACATATCTCATTGACTTTAAAGAAGAAATTTATGGGCAAATGCTCAATGTATGTTTCTTATGCAGAATAAGAGACGAAAAAAAGTTTGCCACAGTACATGAACTTATCGATCAACTTAATGCAGACGAAGATTTTAGGCTCAATCTTGTTTAATAATTTATAATATAAGGAATTAGTATGCGCACAACACAGTATTCTCGATTAAGCAAAGAAACACAGATACAGCTCACACTCAACCTTGACGGAGAGGGAAAAACAAATATTTCCACAGGTTTTGGTATGCTTGACCATTTTCTTACGCTTATCGCTTTTTGGGGTGATTTTGACTTGGAACTTTCATGTAAAGGCGATATTCATATCGACAATCACCACACTGCCGAAGATATCGGTATTTGCCTTGGAAGTGCAATAAGCGAATGTCTTGGCGATAAAAAAGGCATTGTGCGTATAGCTTTTGCAAAAGTTCCTATGGATGAAGCGCTTACGGAAGTTTGCATTGATTTGTCCGGCAGAGCGTGGATTGAGTGGAGAAATGATGAAATTTTACCGCCTGTTATCGCACAAGAAGAAAAAGATGTGTGGCGTGAATTTTATAAGGCGCTTGCTTTTGCACTTAAAGCGAATGTGCATATCAATTTTCTTTACGGAAAAAATGGACATCACTTGCTTGAATCAGTCGCAAAAGGTTTTGGGCTTGCGCTTAAGCAGGCAATAAAAGTGGAAAGTAAAAGAACTTCAAGTACAAAAGGTATGTTGGACGCATGAAAAAATCATTCATCTTTCTTGCTTTATGCGTATTGATTTCTGCCTGCTCTTCAACAAATACGCAAATATATCAGCCGTTAACTCTTTCTGTGGGACTGGCTCCACTTATGCAACCCCTTGAAGAAACGGAACTTATGGCAGGCTACTTTCCTGAAAATCGCCTGCTTGCCAATGAAGCGCAAGTGAGTATGCTCAATGAAGAAATAATCACGCAAATAAGGCAATTTGAAGCTTCCGTAAGCGTTTTGGAACCGATTGCGGAAGAAATACTTTTACCGCGTATCGATGAAAACGAAACAAAGGGTATTCTTGCGTATTGGGTGGAATTTGGAAAATACCACGAAGTTGATGTTCTTCTTGTGCCTTATCTGTTTTATTATAGCGACAAAAACCATACAACAGAAAGTAATTTAAACGCGCTTATGTTAGACTTTTATCTTATTGATACAAGAGATGAGGGTTTATTGCTCAGCCGTTCACATTTTGCCGAAGAAGAAAAATTATCAAGCGACGATATGGGTATGGTGGCATTTTCCGAAAGAATGGCAGACGTGAGTATCAATGCCATGATTTCAGATGCTGTAGAAATAATGAGCGAAGAGTTTTCTTTATAAAAAAAACGGACTGAATTATTTTCAGTCCGCTTACTTATATTGCGCGATTCTTTACGCTTGTGAGCTAATATTTTTATTCTTATGCTTGTTGGTATACATTGATTTTAACAAAAAAACCAATGTAAATAAAGCGAAGATAATCAATAAAGCTGTAACAACAGTTCGTACACTGCCTGTTAACATTCCGCCCACATAGGAATACACAATTGTTGCAGGAAGTTGCCCGATTCCTGTTGCTATTAAAAAGGGCACTGCTCTCATGGAAGTAAGCCCTGCCGCATAGCTCACAAAGTCAAAAGATACAAAGGGTAAGAAGCGACAAATCAAAATTGTGTGTCTGCCATAGCGCTCAAAATATTCATCAACGCTTTGCATGGCATACTGCGGAGTCAATTTTTCCACGGCTTCTCTTCCTGCAATCCTTGCTATATAGAAGCACACAATTGCGCCAACCATTGCGCTTGACCAAGAAAGAATTGCGCCTTGCCACCAACCCCAAATTGCCGCATTTGAAAAAGTAAGCAAGAAAGCAGGCAAAGGGGCAAGCACTGATTGAAATACCATAAGCAAGAACGAAACAACCACACCCCACACGCCGAATGAGCGGATATAGCCAATCACGCTTTCAACACTCATAGAGCTGAAAAGCATAACAATTCTATTCACCAGACTATTGACAGAGGGAATAAAGAAATAACTCAAAACCATTACAAGCAAAGTAAGTAATAAAGCTATTCTTATGTTTCTGTAATTTTTTTTATTTTCTGTTTGTTCAGACATTGTTTTTCTCTCTATTCTACTTCTTGCACAGCGCACCATCTGTAGAATGATTCGTCATAGTTTTGTGTATTTTCAAAGCCGAGCATCTCCATAATAAGTTGCATATACGCCGAACGAATACCCGCAGTACAATAGGTGACTATTGCGTCATCTGTGTTGAGTCCTGCATCGCTAAACAATTGCATGATTTCTGCATTAGATTTTAGTAAACCGCTTTCTTGGAATAAATCAGCGAACTCAATAGAAATTGCGCCGGGTAAATGTCCGCCTTTCGCTTCACCGTAAAGGGTTGCGCCTTCGTATTCGTCGGTTGCTCTCACGTCAACGATGACATATTCATCATAGTTATCAACTAATTCATCTGTATTGATAACATGTGTTTCATCAATTTCTGTTACAATTACTTCAACAGGAGTAGGAGTTGCGCCGCCTTTTGTTGTTTCTAAACCTGCTGCTTTAAGAGCGGCAAAACCACCGTCTACCATTTTTACATTGTCGTACCCTGCTGCAATAAGTTCCCAAGCGATACGTCCGTCATCGCCCCAGCCTGCTTGTGATGAAGCAAAGAGTACAATTTCATCGTCCATGCCTATGCCTTGCTCGCTTAAGCGTGCGCTCAAACGCTCTACATCTAAAATACAGCCCCAATTCGCATCTCCGGGGGCGCCGTCTTCAGCTGTTGAGAGATACTGCCACGCAATCGCTATTGCGCCGTCAACCGTTTCACCATTGGCGGCATCAGCACCACGCGCGTCAATCAAAAGAATATTGTCAATATTGTCTACTACATATTGCGCATCTACAATATATTCACCTGTAAAAACAGATTCGCCCTCTCCTGAAAGATCCGTTCCGCCTGAACAGGCTACAATAGTCAAACTGAGCATGGTGAGCATAGCGATTAATAATTTTCTCATTTCATTTTCCTTTAGTAAAGTGTTAATATTCTATATATGTATTTTAAAACATATATTGACCTCTGTTGATATATATTTAGGCTATGTTTCTACATTTAGTAAATTTTGAATGTAGAAATGTAGCCTAGTGCCTTGTTTTATCTAAAAGTATCTGTATAGTATTTTAAGTTGACATCACTACTGTCAACTTATTAAAGGCACACTTGC
>CAYJPB010000025.1:0-8244 GCA_964371955.1 uncultured Desulfovibrionaceae bacterium
GGCGATACTCACACCGATTCAGCAGAAATTGACCTTGGTGGTAATTTGCAATTTGTAGATGACGAACCAACAATTGAAAGTGTAACTCCGAGTGGAAGCATTGTTCTTGATGAATCTTATCTTTCCTATACAGGAACCGATCAAGCTGATGGCTCAAATGCTGCTTCTTCTAACACCACTAACCACCCAAGCGTAACCGGAACAATTAAAGTTAACTTTGGCGGAGATGACGCTGCTGCTACAGGTAAACCTTTCACTGATGCGTTCAAGTGGAATACGACAGAAGTTGATACTGACAATGATGGAATTGTCGATTCTTACGCCGAACTACCTAATATTTATACCACTGAGGGTGTGAAAATTGTTTGGAAAGCAAGTGGCGATACTCTCACCGGTACTGCCGGTGTGGGTGGTGAAACAGTTATTACTGTTGTGATGGGTACTTTCAACGCTAGCGGTGTAGGTACATATACTGTTACATTAATGCAACCGATTATGCATGGCGCTCCTGAAAGTGGTGCAGACAATAACTTGGATACCGATAACGATGGTATTTTAGATACTACTAAGGATTTAGATTCAACAGACCTAAGCTTTGGCTTTACTGTCACTGATGGCGATGGTGATACTAAACCCGGTGAGATAACTGTTCAAATTCAAGATGATACTCCTGTGTTATCACAAACTCCAATTACTGGTTCACTAGATGTCACAGCAGGAACAACTACAGCTATTGTAGATCTTACTTTCGGTGCCGACAGTACAGACGGAAAAACCATTGAGTTTGGTGGCGAAACATTCACTTTTGATAATGGTGTGTGGTATAATTCAGCAAACGAATCTTGCTTTGATGCTACAACAAACACAACAACTCTGGTAACTGCAAACGGTTCAACCTTGAAAGCTGCAGGTAATGGTATGGGCGACCTTTGGTCAGCCACATTAAAAGGCGATGCAACTAACTCATACGACATCACAATAACTGATGCCGATGGTGACGAAGCAACATTGTCAGTAGAAGGCAAAGAAACCTCAGGCGAACTTGAAGCTCTTAATGGAACCCCCGGAATGTTCGTGGCAGGAAGCAATTACAGCTATTCATTTGTTCTTGATACATCAGGAACAATGTATGGTCACGCCGGTTACAACGGACAACTTGAAGATGCCGATGATGGTACTTTGATTACTGAAAATGGTATTCCGGTATCACGCCTTGATGCTACTTGTAATGCGATTATCAAATTCCTTGAAGGTGATTTGTTAGATCACATTAGCAATAGTGAAGTCGGTGGCTCAGTAAATCTCAGCTTTATTGTCTTCTGGGAACATGTGGCTATGCCAATAAACTTCGAAGACGTCCAACCAAGTGATATTCCTAAGATTGTTGAAGAAATTGAACTGATTAGAGATGGCTTGAAGTACGGTTCCGCCAAAGAATATACTGATCAAGATATTGCAAATAATCCTACATGGGTAGAAGGCACACACTATATTAAATATGATAGTGATCATGACGGTACAGATGAGTACTACGCCATTTATACCAGTGGTGCAAACAAAGGCCAAATTATATACGATACAACCGTTCCTACTGACCGTAATTATGAATGGCCTAAAGATGCTAGCGGTGACGATAAGAAATTTGAAGACCTCACTGATGCTGAATTGGCAGATTTCTTTGGATGGCACTGGGGCACAAACTATGAAAAAGGTTTGGAACAAGCCGCAGAATGGTATTACGACTTACTTAATTCCGGAAACTATGATGATTTTATAAATCAAATGTTCTTCTTCTCAGACGGTATACCAAATAACGGTAATCAGGCTGATGGGCTTGCAGCCTTACAGAAAGTATTTGACGACTATAACGCTCTTAAAGGCTATAACGTAGGTGATGAAGGTTACATTGACTTTGATATCACCGCAGTTGGTGTTGGTGCCGGTGCTATAGACACGCCTCTTGATGCCTTAGATACTCGTGAAGATGCAGATGGTAATAAAATCGGTGCTGAAATGGTTGATGATCAGCACATTGGCGATATCTTCGAAGCGCTGAACGCAAACACAGGTTCACACGGTGCAAACACAAGTGTTGGATATACAGAAGAAGGAAATGATGTTGCTATAACAGGTATTGAAAAATATGCCTTGTTTGCAAAAATTGCTACAGGATTGCCAGGAACTACGGCTCTGTTAGAACTTCTTGCTAAAATTAATCCTGATTCACCAACGTTTGATGCTAAGTACGTAATAACAGCTGCTGACCAAACTTTGTTGGATGCCTTTGAACAGGATGCAATTCTATTCTTGAAAAATTATCCTGACTGGGTTGTTGATAATGTAGATGGTACAAACGCAGCTGATCCTAACTCTGTTCTTATTACAGGTGACAAAAACGATACTATCTACTCTCAAGAAGGTAATGATTTGCTTATCGGTGATGCAGATACAGATGCACTGCATACAATTGCAAGTTCAGTATTCACTGAAACAACAGACCCTAAAGCTTCAGATTATGCTTGGGATGAGTTTAGAGTTGCACTTAGTGAAGATGATCCAACCGATAGCGGCACAAAAACAAAAGGCGATGTGCTTGCTGAAGAGCTTATTACTAAAATGCAAGATACTGTCAACAATGGTTCAGATGCAGAAAAAACTACTCTGCTCGATGCAATAAACAGCCTTGAAACTTCTGAAGACGGAGACGATACTATCTACGGTAAAGCCGGTGATGACATTCTCCTCGGCCTTGGTGGCAATGACAAGCTTTACGGTGGTGCAGGTGATGATATCTTCATCGGAGGTTCAGGCGCAGATACTTTCATCTTTAATCCCGATGATTTTTCAGTTGGTGAAAATGACACAATTCTTGACTTTACTCTTGGTGATTCTGACATACTTGACCTTACAGCTTTCAACGGCAGCGGGTACGAATTAATAATTGATAAAGGCGAAAATCTAGATGATGATACAATAATTGAACTCGTTGACATCAATAAAAATAGTATCGGCACAATCACACTTCAAGATACAGGTGGTATGTCCGATGCTGACCTTGAAAATGCTATTAATTTTGACGATGGTATTACAATCAAATAATTTATAAACATATAACTAAACCTAAATAATTACGGCACTTACTTTATTGTAGGTGCCGTAATTTTTATGTATGGTGTTACATTTCAATAATTGAGTATGCTTTACAGCAAAGGGGTAATTGTATAAAAAAATCATGGCTATGCTTTATTGAAGATTAGCCATGATTTTTTTTATAATAAGTCACACAAAGAAGTATCGGTGTGCCATAATATTTTGAATTATTTAATTTCTTCTTGCGTTATGCCTCATCAGCCGGAACAGTTTTGTTGAGTATAAGCACTGCTATGATGACTATGGCTATACCAAGTAATTGCATAGCAGAAACTGTTTCGCCCAAAATGAAATAGCCCAATACAAGTGCAACTATAGGTGCCAATGCATTCATCGCATTTGTGATTGCAGGATCGATAAGTGAGAAGGATTTAATCCAGCAGAATTGTCCGAATATTTGTGTTATAAGTCCGAATGCCAAAATAAGCATAATAAGCATAACCGGGCTGGCAGCAACCGCAATCTCGCCCATAATCGCCCAAGGTGGACAAGAGAATGAATAGATGATAACCGCACCTAAATTGTAATAGACAAGGGCAACGTCGCTGTCAATGCCGTCGTTGAGGATTTTTTTCAAAAGCAGAGCCAAAGCACATTGTGAAAGCCAGTTGATACCAAGCCATAAAATGCCCATAGGAGCAATTGATTCACTGAAGAAAAGCCATTCAAAACAAACGCCAAACCTATCACAGCAAGCACAAGAGAAATAACTTTACCCGCATTGATTTTATATTTGAAAATTATTGAAGTCAAAATCATCAATAAGAAAACGTGCGTAAACTCAATAACTGTATAAATACTTTGGGTTACATAAGCAAGTGCACTGGCCGCGGCAAAGTGTTGAATAGCAATGATTGCACCGCCACCTGCAAAAATGTACATAATATTCTTCAAGCCTATATCAAAAGCGGCTTTGTTTTTTGCAAGTGTTTTGATCGCAAAAAAGAGCACAATCATAATCGGGCCTACGGCAGAAACCGCAACTGTGCTTAATCAGCCATTTAAAAGCATTGCAAAGAAAAATCCATAAGTTCCGTAAATCGATCCGCTGAGAATCGCGTATATCAGTCCTTTGGTGAAATTCGATCTGTCTTGCATGTACTTCTCCTTTTGACAAATGCGTCGAGCATTTGGGGTAAAATTGTTTATTTTTACTCCATACTGTGTATGTGAGCGAAGAGCATTTTCCCTGAAATTAGGTAAAAAGAGTCTGATTGCGCTCTGTACAACAAGTGTACAGAACGACAAAGTATAAGTATAAAAGTGGGTTTGTTCTTTATTCTGAAACTATACAGAACTTATTTACATGCCAAGAGCAGGGTTTTTATATATGCCTTGGCTATTTGCACTTTATGTACATTGCAAGAAAGCGGTTTTGCCTTTGAAAGAGCTAAATCTGCCGCTTCTGTTGCAAACTCTTCGGTGATTTCTTTACCGAAGATCAAGTCTTCCGCTTCTGTCATTCTCAAGGGAGTAGGATAGATGCCATTGAGGCAAATTCTCACTTTTTCAGCGGAGATTGCAATTGCGCAGTTGAGAATAGGAAAATCTATCGTAGGTCTGAGAGCGTGCTTTAAAAATGCGCTTTTCATTTTTGCTTGCACGGGAAAGCGGATTTCTTTGACAAGCTCACCTCTCTCAAGCACTGTACAACTTTCGACAGATGCCGTCCAAAATTCAGCGGCTTTTATAATTCTGTCGGTCGTAACAATTTCAGCATCGAGAGCGACAAAAGCTGGAGCAGTATCGGAAGGATTGACTGCAAAACAACCATTGACCGCACCGAAGATCGAATGGATACGGTTATCACCCAATGGAGCAAAGCACTTTTTGCCGCCTTTCATTTTACAAGGGAAGAAATTATCCTTTGCCCTGTAATACCAACATCTGTTTTCTTGACATATATTTCCGCCGACAGTACCCATTGTGCGAAGATGCGGAGAAGCTGTGCGACGTGCCGCTTCTGCAAGCACGGTATACGATTCTTGTAACATAGGGTTTTGGGCAATCTCTTTGAGTGTGGTAAGCGAACCGATTTTTACAAAGCCACCTTCCTCTGTGATATAGTCTAAGCCCTTTATATCGTAAATATCGACAATCTTTTCAGGGTATATTTCGTGGATTTCACGCTTCAAACCGCCCATCAAATCCGTGCCGCCTGCTTTTACGTAAGCTTTGCCCTCGCACGTTTTGATTGCTTGCACGGCTTCGTCGATGCTTATTGATTTTATAAATTCAAAATTCTTCATTTATTGCCCCTCCTTTTCAGCTAATGCGGCAAGTATTTTTGCGGGTGTGAATGGGGTTGATTTCATGCGAACACCAATTGCGTTATATATTGCGGCAGCAAATGCACCGGGTAATGAGTGCATAACAACTTGACCGCAACCGGTTGCGCCGAAAGGATGTGTGGGGTCGAACACTTCAATAATTTGTGTGGTGACAGTAGAATCCAAGGCAGTGCTCAGCGCATAATCGTACCAATTGTCATTCAAAAGCTTTCCTGTTTTGGGGTCGAGAATTTGTTCTGCACCTGTCATGGCTTCAACACCGTGATGGATTGTGAGCCATTGGCTTTCAACAATTTTGGGGTTGATTGCCTTGCCACAGTCTTGCGCATGGAAAATTTCAACATTAGAAATTTCGCCTGTTTCTGTGTCTACATCAAGCTCAACAAATGTTGCGGCAAGTTCGGCAGAGGTTGCACCCGATCCTATATACGAAGTGCCGTAGCCAACGCAATCGAGTACAGGATTGGTAAGATATTCAATTTCTGGACTTGGGTTATGCGCCACATATTCACGTAAAGGAGGTACCCAAGGAATTTCCATGTCGTCATCAATCAATGAAACAACTTTCCCGTCTTTCATATCCAAAGTTTCGACAGCAACATTCAGTACATCTGCTGTACGTTTCAATATTTTATTCTTTACGTCCATTGCCGCATTATAGGTCGCACGCCCTGAGGCAATAGTTCCGCTTGAAGCAATTTGATAGTGAGCAAAAGGAGTATCCGTATCGCCTGTATTGATTTTTACTTTATCCATAGACAAGTCTAAAACTTCTGCCACAATTTGAAGCTGAGTTCCATGCCCGCCTTGACCTATATCGGCATAGTTGCACATCAATGTTGCAGATCCATCGGAATTGAGAATTACAATAGATTGAGAGGCTATGCCTTGCCCCGCATTTTGCATGGCTCCGGGGCTCATGCCCATTCCATGACGGATACGCCCTGTTTTTTCCTCAGGTTTTTTACGACGATTATACCAGTCAGTGTATTCAATTCCTGCATCAATACAAGGAATCATGCCATCTCTGGATAAGAACTGAGGTCCTTCAAAGTCGTAAGAACCGACAAGGAAATTATCGCCTTTTCTGATGACATTCATTTTTTGTAAATCCACAGGGTCTATGCCAAGTTCCTCCGCGGCTTTATCCATAACAGACTCAACAGGAAAGAATACTTCGGGATTTCCAAAAGCTTGCCAACCTGTCCAACCGGGTGAGTTTGTATACACTCTGTACTTGAAATGGCGGCTATGCTGTACATTGTGGGAATAGAGCATATTTCCTGTTGCCGTCATGTCATCGCCTTGAGTCGATTCACCTGTAGAATCGCCTGTTGCGGCATTTCTGAACACTTCACCGTTCACCATAACCATTGTGCCGTCTTTCTTGAAGCCCAAATCGTATTTTGAATCAAAAGTTCCACGCCCCCAGAAAAACAATTTATCTTCGTCAAGTGTATATTCAAGAGCAACAGGTTTGCAAAGTGCAATAGCGGCAAGTGCGGCGATAAGAGTACAAGAAGCGCCTGTCATGCCTGTTTCTAAACAGCCTGCCGCATGCGCCCCAAAAGAACATGCGTTGATTTCGTTATGTACTCTCACCTTGCTAAAGGGCATATCCAACCAACTACACAAATCTTTTCTGGCTGTGTAGGGCTGTTGCACATCAAAATGTAAATCTAAGAAACCGTCTGAAAAATTTGCTAAACATGTTGTCGGTTTCATGAGCGGTGCACGTACAAAACCAAAAGAATAGCCGTCATCGGAAACAACTACTTCCGATTCGTCATAACCGCTTTGCACGTCGCCAAAGCCGTCATATTCGGCATAGGTTCTTGTGGTATAAAGCCCTTGTGCGTTTTTATTTGTAAAATATGCGTGCTCATGCCAAGGGTAGACATTGGGTTTATCGAGCAAAGCTTGAGGCGCATCTTCTTTCATTGCTTCTGCACCGTCTGTAACAAAGGGAAGTACCTCGTATTCAACTTTAATTTTCTTCAAAGCTTCTTTAGCAATTTCTTTTGTAGAAGCAACAACGCAAGCAATTTCCATACCCCAATAGTGTGCGGATTGGTGAAAAAAGCCGGGATGCGTTTTATAATTCATAACCAAATGTACGCCGCGCATACTTTCGGCTTCGCTTGTGTCCATGGAAAGTATATTTGCACGGGCATAAGGCGAACGCAGAAGTTTTGCATGCAAGGTATCGGCAGTATTATAATCGTTTGAATATTTTGCTCTTCCCGTGACTTTACGAAATCCCGTATAATCCTGTAAAGATTTTCCTATTACTTTATACTCTTTTTTCATTATGCTGACGTCTCCTTTATCCTTTTTGCGGAAAGTTCAATAGCATTTTCAATATGCTCATACACACCGCAACGACATATATTGCCTGCAATGGCTTCTTTGATTTCTTGACGGGTCGGGTGAAGATTTTCTTTGAGCAATGCGGCTGTTGTCATAATAAAGCCCGGAGTGCAGTAACCGCACGCATAGCCACGTTCTTCAAGGTAGGATTTTTGGATAATGTCAATATTGTCGCCATAAGAAAGTCCTTCAATTGTTTGAATTTTCTTACCCTCAACCGCAATAGCGAGAGTAACACACGACAAAGATGGCTTATTGTCAATAAGAACTGTGCATGCGCCACACGCGCCTTCATCACAACTGATTTTTGTACCTTTGAGCCCTAGCCTGTTTCTCAGCACTTCTGCCAAAGTTTCGCCTTCAGCAACGCCATAAACAACCCGTTCTTCGTTGTTTACGTCCAGTACAATGGTTTTTCCGAGATGTTGTTAAT
>CAYJPB010000025.1:8254-12338 GCA_964371955.1 uncultured Desulfovibrionaceae bacterium
CAATCCTTCTTGTTTTTAGTATTGATACTATTTATTTTTGAATAACAGCTTTAATAAAAGCTGTCAACTTAAAATTAGTATAAATACTAAAATTTGCTTTTTCTTTCTAAAGGTGTTAAGAGTTTATATAAGAATAGAAAAGATATGCGATGATAGGAGATAATTTTCATGGCAAAGTCTATCAAGGGAAATAATACAAAGGAAAGCATAAAAAGAGCCGCAACCGGTATCTTTTACGAAAAGGGCTATATAAAAACCAAGGTCAGCGATATATGCAAGAAATCTAATACCGCTCCGGGAATGTTTACATACCACTTTGAGAGCAAGGAGCAATTAGCTGTAAGTATATATAGAGATTTTACTTTTCAACTAAATGAAATAATTGACGAACAGCTTAAAATCTTTTTCCCAAAGCTTGACGAGCTCATTTATGAAGCTGTAACCTATCGTGCTTTCTTTATTGCCCACGCCCAAAATAGTGGGATTCGGCAATTTTATACAGAAATATGTAATACCGAATATTTCATAAAAACAAACAAAGAGATGGACGAGCTTTTCATCAAGCGGCTGATAAGCGCAAAAGTACCAAATGAAGTAAACGACCCTTTGGTTGAAGAAAATTTGCAAGAAATTCTGACTTTAGTTAACTATATGGAAATAGGCTATACAAGTGAAATGTTTGTTCAAGAGCTCAGCCATGAGGAGCTAAACAATAAAATTGATTTTTTCCTTTTGTATTATTATCGCTTCTTTTTCTGTGATAATGACTTCATAATTAATGCAATAAAAGAGTCAAGAGCCATTTGTGAAAAAATTAAATTTAACATTAACTTTGACAAAAATATGCGACTGATGTTGTGCATTGAGGCATAATAGCAACACATCATGAGGATAATCTTCTTGGAAACTTAATTCGTTTTCATGAATGAGCAAAGTTCATACTTGTTTGTTATTATTGAATAATTTCTTTCAAGTTTGAATGGCGTGTAAAATCAAGTTTTGGAAAACTCATTTTTCCATACTGATAGAATTTAGCTAATATATTCTGAAAATTCAGCAAAAGGTAAAGGTTTTGTAAATACAAAGCCTTGAATATAATCACTTCCACATTCGCTGAGGAAGCTGAGCAATTCGCCATCTTCAACGCCTTCCATCACAACTCTCATTTCAACTTTCTTCATTGCAATAAGGAATTGACGGAAAAACTCTCTCCTTTCCGGAGTAGACGTTGCATTCATTACGAGGCTTCTATCGAATTTAATGATGTTTATCGGTACGTTAAAAAACATTCCGAAATTAGAATATTCCACACCAAAGTCATCAAGTTCAAAAATAAAACCTTTCTCAATAAATTCATGCATCACTTCAATTGTTTTTTCTAAATCTTTGGCAAATGTTCTTTCTGTCAGCTCTATTTTTATCATAGATGGCGAAAGGTTATAGCGTTGTACTATTTCCAGCATTTCTTCTTCTGCATTATTTTTCATAAGGTGTACGTAAGGAAAGTTTACAGAAATTGATTTGATTTGTAAATTATCACCATACATATCAAGTAGTTTTCTATAGTCTGCACACACAAGTTCAAGCATCATCGTGGTAATTTTTAAAATCATACCTGTTTCTTCTGCAATAGGAATAAATTCTGCCGGAGATATAAAGGGTTTATCACAAGGTTTGAATCGAATTAAAGCCTCGGCGAAAGGAAAAGACTTATCATTCACAGAGTAAATTGGTTGATAATATGCTTCAAAACCATTATTTTCAATAGCATCTTTAAGTCTTTCAATAATATAATGCCTGCGTTTCATAACTTCGGGCACAGTGGCATCGAAGATAATATTTTTATCTTCCGGATTCTTCTTTAATAGATAAAGAGAATAGTCCACAGCTGAAATCAATTCTTCGGTTTTTGTCCCAAAGAGAGGATATTCAACCCTTGCAGCGATTAAATCTATAGTAAATTGTGTGTCATCTATACAATAAGGGGCTTCAAGTTTTTGCAAATATTCGCCGACATGCAGAACACCATTCATATCGGATCTAGGTATAAGCATGGCAAATTCATCACCCGAATATCTGAACAATTGCTTTGCCGGCATGAAATTTCTTAAGCGAAGAGCAACTTGCTCGAGTAAAGTATCGCCAAAATGTAAGCCATTTCTCTCATTTATTCCTTTAAAATTTCTGAGACTGAACACAAGCAAGTCAAAAGACTCCTGCTCTTTACAAAGCTTTGTCATTTGAATTGTGAGTGTTTGACGATTGTAAAGTTCAGTAAGCGGATCTGTTGTTCTGGATACATTCTGCACATAGAAATGTATTACCAAAGCTCCGCAAACACTTGCAATGCCTGATAATTGCAAAGAAGGAATAAAGAGTTGAGTGCAGAAAATTAACGTTGCAATTAACAAATTTAAACAAATCACCAACAAGGCAGTTCTTTGGGGAGTTTTAAAGTGCTTTAACGTGAAGTATATTATAAGTCCATAATATATAAGTGCAATAACATAGGTAATTCTAAAATATTCTCCGCGGATATAGCCTTCTGTCGGCGAAATGGTAAATATAAGTCGATGTATGCCATTTGTAGCAATAATCACGCAATATATGGCATATGGCAACCATGCCCACACATATTGTTTAAAGAAGTTGAATTTATGATTTTTATAGTGAGTGAGTGTTATTGCATAGTAAAGAGCCATTACCGCAGCAATTGAAGCAGTGAAGAAATAGAGATATTTGAAAATATCTGTTATGACAAGAGGTACAATTGTATAATGATCGGTTGTCCATAAAGAAACTAATGTAATTATGATTGATGCCAGTGTTGCAATGTAGAACCATTTTAGAGCGCTATAGCGAGTAGACACTTTATTATCGTCTAATAAAAAGCTTGTCATTGAGATGCAAACCACTAATAAGGCTGCAATTTCCGCTGCTAAATTGTAAAATGGCATGTGAGATTCCTTTGGCAGAAAGGGTTACGCAAAAAAGTCTGCACTATTTTATTATAAATGTCAAACATGTATTTAAATAATTAAGTTCTTTGCGCCTTACTTCAATTTAGATTTTACCTATCAAAATCATTTTTTAAAACATAAGCAAATGCAAGGAATGCGAATTTACAACATTAAATAATAAACCCATGCAGATATCAATCTGTATGGGCTCGTTTATCGGCTAAGATTTTTTATTGTTTAATTCTAAAACAGAAGACTTGCTAAGGGTATTCCAAAAACTATTGCAATCAAAACAAATAGAACACTAACAAATAGAGCATACAAAAACGCAGCCTTGCCGGGTAGCCATTCTCTGTTGCCATAGAGTATAGCACCTGCTATTCCTGAACCCGGCGTAAGTACAGCTAAAGCAAGCACATAAATAAACAAAATGGCTATTGGCATTGCATCAAAGCCGTAACTTAAGGCAATTTGGGCAACAATAGGTGCAAGAATAATTGCCATTACGTTTGAATTCATAAAATTTGTGATAATTATTGCTAAAACCATAATTAATAGGATGAAGCTATAGTATCCCAAACCTTGAAGAGAATTGCGGAATAAAAGTTCAAGTAAAATTGATATATTAGTACCGGGAGCGATAAGTAAATTTCCAAAGAGAAACGCACTTGCAAGAAGAAAATATATTCCCCACGAAAGTGAAGCTGCTAACTCTGAAACAGTATAAAGACGTTCACCCTTGTACTGTATCCACATAACAGCTGCAAAAAGAGCACAAGCACCTATAAGGCTTCTTGACTTTAAATAGTTTGTGATTGGTAAATCAGCCGGTAATAAGCTAGGAATCAGCATCCAAATCACATAGGCTATAATTCATTGGTGGAAGAGGTGTGTCTTTCAGCTTTTGCGTATCAAAGTTTTTCAATGGTGAAACATCAACTCTGAAAATGAAGCGCATACAAAAAACTATTGCAAGTATAGCAATGATTGATAGTATGAATGTCATTATAATCCAACTCATTGGATTGAATAAGCCTAAGCCTGATTGTGGATTATTTGCAAGAAAAGCACTAAAACCACTCAGCATAAACACAGCCCCGCCTTTGATAGCATCTGTTGTAAAA
>CAYJPB010000025.1:12348-22207 GCA_964371955.1 uncultured Desulfovibrionaceae bacterium
GGCAATGACGTTTCCTACTAAAAATATTGAAAGTTTGTCCCCCTCTTTGCAACCGATTTCACGAAGGATGAGATAAACAACCGGCAAGCAAATAAAAGGTGTTGAAATTAGATCTACAAGAGCACTAAAGTACACAGTAAACAGTAAAGTGGTCACAAGAATCCAAGGTTTTCCTTGAATAAAGTTACGTGTTAGTAAAAAATTTGCAAAATAGTTTGCAACTTGGCTTTTTGTGATGGCGGCGATAAAAAACAATAAGAAAAATAAAAAAGCTACAGTTGGAAAACCAAAATACTGTGCAAACAGTGTGGGTAATGAAAAGTGAGGACTTAAAGCAAGTAATACCAGAGAAAGTAAGCTTGGCCATAAAGTGTCAACAGTAGTCCAAAGCCAAATAAGACCCAAAAAGGTAATCAACGCAGTCCAACCGGCATCAGAGATGGTGATTAATGATTGCCCATCAACAATAGGAAATCCCAGCTCTATAAGCTGTTCTGTGCTTTGAAATAAAAATTGTGGCGCATCAAAAAAAGGACCTAAAACCATTATTGATAAACCTATAATTGTATTTAAAATTTTACTCATTGAGGCAGATTGCTTAACTTCTCGCACTTAATATGTACTCCTTTACACTTTTTCGCGGGAGGATATTGCAACAAAGATACCAATATTTAAGGTATTGATTATAAATAATATTTAATTTTGTCATTTTTAAAATAAATGAAAGAAACAGCTATACTTTGTTTAATTTTTTGCTAACTAGATGAAAGTACTAAAAATGTGAAATCGTTTTAAAAGAACGAATTTTCGTTTTTATTTTATTATTACTTTAACCAATTAAGTAAGCAGTACGAAACAGCCATGATCATCCCTCTTGCGTTACTGTATGAAATTTTTGGGCATAGAGCCTTCAAAAAGAAAATTTATTCCATAAAAATTTCGCTTGAAAAATAAAATACTTTAAGTTAATGTTATTTTAATTGATGAATTTTTTGTTTATGGGTGATTAGATGCAGTTTCATATTGGTTTGGATGTCGGCTCTACAACTGTGAAAACAGTGCTCTTGAACAGTGACGGAGTTATACTTTATCTGCAGTATCTTAGGCATTATTCGCAAACACGCGTGTGTGTGGCACAGATAATCCAATCTTTACTTTCTTCAAATAATTTTGATGCGAACGCGCGCTTTAGTTTCAGCTTAAGCGGTTCCGGCGCAATTGCACTTGCAGAAGAATTACAAGTAGACTTCGTGCAAGAAGTCATTGCTTCAACCACCGCAATTCAACAAATGTCGCCGCATACAGATGTGTGCATTGAGCTTGGAGGCGAAGATGCGAAAATCATCTACCTCACAGGCGGACTGGAACAAAGAATGAACGAGGCGTGTGCCGGCGGAACGGGCGCGTTTATTGATCAGATGGCTGAATTTTTGCACACAGAAGCTATCGGACTCAATTCATTGGCAAAAAATTATAAAATTATCTACCCCATAGCTTCTCGTTGCGGTGTTTTTGCAAAGACGGACATACTTCCCTTACTCAATGAAGGTTCTTCAAAAGAAGATATTGCGGTTTCTATTTTTCAAGCGGTTGTCGATCAAGTCATAGGCGGTTTGGCTTGCGGACGTGAAATTCAAGGAAATATCGCTTTCTTGGGCGGACCTTTGACTTTCCTCAGTGAATTACGTGAGCGCTTTATCACAACGTTGAAGCTGACACCCGAACAAGTGATTTTTCCAGAAAATTCGCAGTATTACGTTGCCCTTGGTGCGGCGCTGTATGCTATGCAAAAAAGTAAATCTGATACAATTTCTTCCTATTCTCTTGAAGAGATTGAACATTTCGCTTCTGATTTGTTGAAAGCGAAAATCCATGAAACAAACACCTTATTGCCGCCTCTTTTTAGTTCTGAACAAGAAAAAGAAGAATATATACAGGAGCAAAGTTCTAAAAATCAAATAAAAACAATAAATTTTGATGAATTAGAGCGAAGAGCGGCAAGCGAAAGAATTCCTTTATATCTGGGAATAGATGTTGGTTCCACAACAATTAAGGCGGTATTGTTCACAAAAACATACGAACTTGTATACGATTATTATGCGCACCACAGTGGCGAACCGCTTGATTTTGCAATTGATTTATTGAAAGAAATCTATACCTTACTTCCTCCAAATGCATATATAGAAGCAAGCGGTGCGACGGGGTACGGCGCTGCCTTGGTGAGAGGAGCGCTTGGGCTTACGGTGGATGAAGTTGAAACGATGGCGCACTTTAAAGCCGCACGTTTTTTCTTGCCTAAAGTCACGTATATCCTTGATATTGGCGGACAAGATATAAAATGTATGCAAATAGAAAACGAGATGGTGCAAAGTATTAAACTCAATGAAGCATGCTCTGCGGGGTGTGGATCGTTTATTGAAAACTTTGCTAAATCATTAAATATTTCGCTTGAAGACTTTATATCCTCTGCTCTTAAAGCAAAAAAGCCGGTCGATCTTGGCACGCGTTGCACAGTTTTTATGAACTCAAAGGTAAAACAGGCACAAAAAGAAGGCTTTACGCGAGATGATATTGCGGCAGGGCTTTCCTATTCCGTTATAAAAAATGCGCTGTATAAAGTTATTCGCATAGCCGGCCCCGAAGATTTGGGCGACTATGTTATGGTTCAAGGTGGCGCATTCTATAATCTTGCACTTTTACGTGCGCTTGAAATTATTCTTGGCAAAAAAGTTATGCGTATGAATATTTCAGGGCTTATGGGGGCATTCGGTTCGGCAATAATTGCTAAAGAGCACTTTGAAAGCACAATGGAAGAATCCACGCTTCTAGATGCAGGTGAAATTGCGAAATTTAGTGTGGAAAAAAATACAACACGCTGTAATAAATGTACAAATAGATGTCTTCTTACTATTGTAAAATTTTCTGATGGGCGTAAAATTATTTCAGGTAATCGCTGTGAAAGAGGTACGGGAAAAGCACAAACGAATGAAGATTCGCTCAATTTATTTTCCTATAAATATAAAAGATTGTTTGATTATTATATTCCGTACGATAAAAAATCCCGTAAAACTGTTGGAATTCCTCGTGTGCTGAATATGTATGAAAATTATCCTTTCTGGTTTACGCTCTTCCACACACTTGGCTTTCGCGTGGAGCTTTCTTCGCCTTCATCAAAATCATTATACAGCAAAGGGTTAAGCACTATTCCTTCGCAAGCTCTGTGTTATCCTGCAAAACTATCGCACGGACATATTTTAGAGCTTATTCATAAAAATGTGGACTTTATATTTTATCCCTGCCTTCCTTTTGAAAACAAAGAATTTCATACTCAAGACAATCATTACAATTGCCCGATTGTTTCAGGATATCCCGAATTGATTTTCAATAATGTAAGCGTGTTACGCGATAAAGAAATACCTTTTTTCTCGCCATTTATTTCCTTTAAACCTGCTTCATTGCTTGAGGAGCTTTCTGCAATTCCTTTCTTGGCAGAATTCAAGCAAAGTCAGATTAAATCCGCTCTTGATAAAGCTTTTATCGCTCAAGAAAAGTTTAAAGAAGATATTCGTAATAAAGCTTTAGAATTATTAGATTATATCAAGTCAAACAATAAAAAAGCCATTGTCTTGGCAGGGCATCCTTACCATATCGATCCAGAAATCCATCATGGAATTCCTGAACTTATCAGCAGTATGGGGCTTGGAATCTTTACTGAAGACAGTATTGCGCATTTAGGGCAAAACCTTAAAGATTTGACTTTTGTCGATCAGTGGACATACCACGCAAGGCTTTACCGTGCCGCAAATTTTGTTTCACAAAACAAGAATCTTGCCTTTGTTCAGCTTGTTTCCTTTGGTTGTGGGCTTGACGCAATTACCGCCGAACAAGCGGAACAAATACTTGTAAGTAACAATACGCTTTATACACAAATCAAGATTGACGAAGGCTTTAACCTTGGTGCGGCGCGTATTCGCATACGTTCTTTGCTTGCGGTTATGCGCGAACGTGAAGACAAAGCGCAAAATATCATTCCAAAATACAGCTCTGTGACCTATACTCCGCCCGAATTCTTACCGGAAATGAAAGATTCGCATACTATTCTTATTCCGCAAATGGCGCCAATCCATTTTGATTTCTTGGAAAAGGCTTTTATTTCAAGCGGGTATAAGGCAAAAGTATTGCCAAATGTTTCAAAGGAAGCTGTTGAGATAGGGCTAAAATACGTCAATAATGATGCGTGTTATCCAGCAATTACAGTTATTGGTCAACTCTTACATGCAATAAAAACGCAAAATTTAGAAACCGATAAGATAGCGCTTATTATAACACAAACAGGCGGTGCATGTAGGGCAACAAATTATGTTGGATTTTTGAAAAAAGCGCTGCTTTCTGCAAATCTTGCCCATATACCTGTCATTACTTTCAACACTTCAAGCCAAAAAGCACCCGGTTTTGAAGTGGATAAAACGCTGTTCTTCAAGCTTATTCAAACACTTTTCTACGGCGATGTATTGATGCGTCTTTTACACAGAACACGTCCTTATGAACTTGTGGAAGGTTCTTCTGAGGCTCTTGCGGAAAGCTGGAAAGAGCGCATTGGGCATGATATGTATTCGGCTTCTTTTCTCAAGTGTTATAAAAATATCGCATTGATGATAAAAGATTTTAGCAAGCTCCCTTTAAAGGACATACCGCGTAAACCACGTGTGGGTATTGTTGGGGAAATTTTATTGAAATTTCATCCAGATGCGAACAATAGAGCTGTTGAAACAATTGAATCGGAGGGCGGTGAAGTTGTCATTCCGGATTTATTTGATTTCTTCCTCTACAGCTTAGTTGATAATATCTTCCTTTATAAAAATCTTTCCGGCTCTTTTAAAGAAGCGGTCGGCTCAAGACTCACCCTTACCATGCTTTTGACATTGCGCTACCCAATTTACCGTATGTTATCGAAACAAAAAGAAAAATTTGGTGCGCCTGTTCCCTTTAAGAAATTGACACAAAAAGTGAAAGGTATGGTATCACTGGGGCAACAAGCAGGTGAAGGCTGGCTTCTTACGGCAGAAATGGTGGAACTTATTGAAGATAGTGTTAAAAATATTCTTTGTGTTCAGCCCTTTGGCTGTTTACCAAATCACATTACAGGTAGAGGAGTTCTAAAAGAACTGAAACGAAGATTTCCCGAGGCGCATATCACCGCCGTGGATTACGACGCTTCTACAAGTGAAACAAACCAAATAAACCGCATTAAACTTATTATGGCTTTGACTAAGAAGTAGAATTAGTCAATAAGCTTTTTTTGAGCTATGCTTTAACGTGTAATACTTTCAGGAAGATAGATACCCACAGCATCGCCGATACGCAAGTCGTTTGCGTTTGGAGTGTAGATATTCATGCGTTCTGCACGATATCCTATCGTGACATCACTATCGCTTAAAAGGCGTCCATCCCAGACAACTTCCCCTTCTCGGTTCACTTCACGCAAAAGAGTCACACCTGTGAGTTCTTCTGAAAAATCTCTGCCATAGAATCTGTCTTCATAAATCCCTGTTCTGCCTGTGAGGTTTGTGTTAAGTAAATCCTCAACCGTAGTTAGGGCAAAAGTTCCGAGAATATTGCCGTTTGCCAAAAGATCCGCGTCGCCACGTCCTATGCTGAAAAGTTCGGGCTGATATTTGCCGTATTGCCACATTTGCTCAACGGTCATTTCTCGCTCGTTTATCCTGTAGTGGACAAGGCGACTGTAAAGATAGGGTTCTTCGGCTGAGCCTGCACGTATTTGCTCTTGTAATTCATCGTCAATAAATATGCGGCGAGTGCCGTTATCAAAAAGAATAATGTCAACCGTATCGGGGTTATTATCGTAATCGGGTAAAACTTCAACAGCGTGCTGATCGTAGGGAAATTCAAAATTTTCATTGTCGTCATTGACGGGCGTGAGCAAATACTGCCTCTGTGGATCGACAAAACCTTCGGGAGAAGCCAACATCCACACAATATTCCCCTGCCAATCATTTTTGATTATCAAGGATTGGTTTTTACTTGAAATAATAACAGCATTGTCGTGAGTGGTTACTGCATTGCAATGCAGCCAGTTATCTCTGTATTCACCCTCGCCAAAAACACGATAAACATCCAACATATCTTTATAATCGAGTAAATGTATTCTTTGCCCTGTAGCCAAATCAATTTCCACAAGCGAATCTTCCACCGATCCGTCTTGATTTGGGTTTGTGGTGGGCATTATTATGCTGTTATGCATTGTGAGCTCGACGTCGTGGTGTATACCGTTTGGTGTATGGTAGATATTGAGGATTCGCCCAAGGGGATTTATTTCGATAACAAGCGCATCTCCCTCATGGTAGCCGCCCTTTGTATAGAAAAAACCGTGCTCGTCTTTAGAATACTGTAGGGCGATTGTGTGCCCCATTGGGATTGTCCAACGGAAATTTCCGTGCGAGTCGATGGCATTGCCTGCCCAACCCTCGTACAGTAGATTCAAGCCAAGGCTATAATTTTCTTCATCGTATTGCGTGGTTACAATTTCTAATTCATTATTTGCGTCAGGAATTACATCGGTTTCTATTGCAAGTTCAATATTTGCTTCTTCACCGTTTTGGTTTTTTGCTATAAGCGTAACGTGGTTTACCCTGTTTGGATAAAGTCCGTAGATGGGGATAATATGTTCCGTGCGATATTCGGAAAATTCAAAATCAATGCTGTCATTGGCAAAATCGCCCTGAACGTGCACGCTGATATGTGTTGGAGTATCCGTTTTGAAAAGCACAAGAGCTGTCAGCGGTGATTCTCCATAAGGGTCTACAAATACAAAAGGATT
This sequence comes from uncultured Desulfovibrionaceae bacterium, assembly GCA_964371955.1. GTDB lineage: Bacteria > Desulfobacterota > Desulfovibrionia > Desulfovibrionales > Desulfovibrionaceae > CAYJAZ01. Next base: position 19,187 of record CAYJPB010000025.1, read on the forward strand.
TTCTAATGTGTAGGCATTGGAATTGAGTTCGGCAAGTAAAAGGGTGTCGATTTCGGCTTGCTTCTCAATTTTTTCTATTAAGTCTGCATAAATTTCATGTATAGGGTCTTGACGACGAGCTTCATCTCGGATTTCAGCTCTGTCGATTTGTTGATTTTCCATACTATTTTCTGTTGCACTTTCTTGCGCATACGCTGTATTGAAAGAAGTTGAGAGTAAAAGAATAGAGCAGAGTAGAAAGAATTTTGTAATATATACATAAAACATAATAACAGTCCTAAATGATACAATTTTTATGCTGATTAACACAATGCACAGTCTTTGTCAATCTAAGAAAATCATAAAAAATACCTCCCTATCTAGCCTGTACAGTAGAGATAGGGAGGTTCATTCTATCGGTATGATTTGTTATCTCGCTATGAAGTAACAACGAGGCGTCAAACCAGTCTTAACTTACACTGGGTATCAAAAGTTAAAACTTGTTCTAAATTAAAGAGCATTTTTACTCAGATGGTTCCCATGCTGTTTTGGTTAAAGGTTGGCGGAAAATACGAGCTAAAATTATACACACAATGGCAATTCCAAAAGATATAGCAATCGGCATATACGCAGATGAGCCATATAAAGGTTCCATATGCATAAGAACAGGTGTCACAAATGCTGTCATAGGGAAAGTTATTGCACTTGCAAGAGCCATAACCACCGGAACTTCTGAATTATTATTAGGATCAACCAATCTCAGTAATATAAAACCTGTACTTACTGTACCGGTCATTGTTCCAAACATATAAGCAAAAGTTTCTACACCTCTGTTTCCTTCAAGCTTTGAACAGTAAAACCATAGATAAATACTAATAGTAAAGATACATGCTGCAACAGAAAGGAAGTATGGTGAAAGATATTGAATAATATTACCCACTTGAATTGTCATAAATGTGGCACATACCATAAAGTCAACCAAGCTGTTTGAAATACGGTTATTTATGCCGGCGCAAAGCAAATGTCCTTTACCCATTTTGGTAATTACCCAACGTGCCCCCATTGCCATCATAGAAGCAAAGAGGAAGAATACTGACCAGACCAAAATCTTCAAACTTGGCGGTAAGATAATAAATAGAAGAACAGCTATAATATAAGAAATAAGATATATAGCAAGCCCTAATGCCAAATGCCATGCAAAAACGTCAATACTGGTAGATGAAGTTGTTTGCTGTCCGGCATCTTCAGTGGGCGTGCAATCTCCATAAAATCCACATTGTTCTTCTTCTGAGGGACATGTAAGGAGGTTTAATTTTTTCTTGCGAGCAATGATATTTAATAAGAATACACCTACGGTAATAGCCAATGCAAAGCCCATTGCACCGCCTGCCAATGCAAAGTCAGGTAAAGCAGTAAATGATGTTGATGCTGCCCACACGTTTGCAATTGTGAATGTTTGCCCGGGGCCGGCAATAAAGCCATACGCGGTTAATGAACCTATAGTTGCAGGACCGCTATTGAGCCCTACATCGCTAAGCACTGCAGTTGAAAGCATACCAAAACCCAAGGAAAGATATGTTCCCATCATCATAAAGGGAACAAACCATAATAAAAATTTTGAAGTTGAAGCGCTTTGAGAGCTTTTCGGAGCAGGAGCTTTTAATCCAAGATATACCCAAGTGAGGTTAAATAAATGGAATACAATAAGTTGGCTTACACCGTTATCCATTCCAAAGCCTGTCATATTGAGAACACCAAAACTTTGGAACAAAAAGCCTACTACCCCGCCTATGATACAAGCAGGAATTAAAAATTGACGAAATACGGGAAATGTTGAACGTAACACCATACCAACAATGAGAAAAAGACCTATCCAACCAAAGGTAACCAAGGCATTAAATGCGACAGGGGCATAAGGGGGCATTGTTAGATCCATACGAACTCCTTTTATGAAAAAATAAAAGTATTAAAAATCACAAATTGAAAGCAAATACCATGCTTGCCCGCTATGATAAAGCAGGCAAGCATAAGATAAGCAAATTATAAAACTGTAAGTTCAGCCATAAACTCACGTAATGTATCCCACATTTGTTTTGCGACTTCAGGCTTTTGCTCAATGATATTGTTTAATTGATACGGATCTGTTTTGCGATCGTATAATTCATCTCTTTCAGGAAGTGCGGCCATAGCACCGGGAGTGCATGTCCATTGCGCTTCACCATCAAGACTTGCAGCGGCTTGATGACGGTCAGCAGCTGTATTTGCATCTGTTTTACCAATATCAGAAAGAAGCTTACCGCCACCTGCTTTTAAGTGAGCGCTTGATTCGCTTTCTGTTTCACAGTAGAAATCTATAGCCATTTCAGCGCCAACATCTGTTTTCACCCAGTGGATATAGGAATAATCTTCTGTGATAATAGACCATGAATATTTATGGTAGCCGGCAATGGCAAAGTCACGCACTTTTTCTTCTTCACCCATCATCATTTTAAGCAAGCTTTTACCTTGCATATCAGGGTGAACGCCGATACCGAGCCAGTCACATACTGTCGGTGCAACGTCACATGATTGCACAAAGCCTTTTACGCGTAAACCTGCAATATTGCCCGGGCAACGTGCAAGTAAGGGAGTGTGTACCAATTCTTCATAAGGCCATGGGCGAACTTTTCTCATAAGTCCGTGTCCGTGTTCGCCATTACCCATTGGTTCGCCGTGATCGGAAACCATCATAAACAATGTGTTTTGATTTAAACCAAGTCTGTCGATTGCATCAAGTAACTTACCGAGATATTTATCGCAGAGTGTTACAAGTTCGGCATACAACATACGAATATGGTGCAATTGTGGTTCTGTGTAAAGACCTTCTACAACATCCATAATCGGTAAAAATTCGTCTTTACCTTTGTAGTCGGGATCGTAAGGGCATTTTTTTTCAGGATCGTATACTGATGGCGGATCCCATGGTTCATGTGGATCAAATGAATCGATCCAGAGATAGAATTGTTTATTTCTGTCGATTTGCTCTAAATACTCTATTGCATT
>CAYJPB010000026.1:0-14964 GCA_964371955.1 uncultured Desulfovibrionaceae bacterium
TTGCGAGCAACTTTTACAAGTTTTTGCACATCTTCGGGATCATAGTTTTTGTCAGTAATTTTCCCAAAATCCTCAGCGATTTGATAGCGCGATAAATGAATGGCAGGCAAAACCATATGCGAAGGCCCTTCATTACGTAGCTGAATAATCCATTCTCCCAAATCTGTTTCTGTGATATCAATATCTCTCAGTTCCGCTTGTTCAAAAAGAAATGTATTGAGTTCGATTTCTTCGGCTGTCATAGATTTTGACTTGATAAAGCTATGGGCATTCTTTTTTCTTGCAATTTCTGCAACAATGCTGTTGGCTTCTAAAGCATTTTCTGCTCTATGAACAATAAGGCCGCTTTTTTCTGCTTCGATTTTGAATTGAGTGTAGAGTTCTTCTAAATGCTTTGCGCAATAATCCTTCGTATCGGCAATAGTTTCAACACATTGCTTAAAAGGCACGGCTTCAATTGCTTTATCACGGCTTATTTTGTATTCTACGGCAAACTTGTCTAAAGTTTTATGTAAGTATGTGTCTTTTAGAGCTTTTTCTATTTGCTCTTTATATTCTTTCTTATTATTTGCGGTTTCGTGCATTTTAAGACTCCAAAAGGATTATATGAACTTCTAAAGGGCCGTGTACGCCGACAGCGACAATACGCTCGATATCCGAAGTTCGGCTTGGTCCCGTCACAAATAATGAATTACTTGATATGTTTTCATTCATCATACTTCTTAAATTATCTGCTACTGAAAGAAGAGTAGGTTTGATGGTGGATTTTTCAAGCAAAATTACATGGATTTCAGCAATCATAGTGGCAAGGCGAATATCGTCATTTGTGGTATTTATAAGGCAAGAGCCTGTTTCAGCCACAGCAAGTGTTGCTTTGGTAATGCCTATATCAATTCCTGCCAGATGTTTTCTCAAATTTGTTTGTATACAATCAATATTGTGTGTGCTACACAGTTTTTCAAAAGATTGGTATTGAATACTGTCAAAATCCGGAGCAGCTATGAGCGGACGTAACCTTGTAGGGAGATTATTCGCCCCCAAAACTCCTTTTTCTACATCTTCTTCATCAAGCAGTTCACAAGGAGATTTACTTTCGGCAAGGTGTAAGATATAGGGAAATGCTTCTTCAATAGTGTTACATTCAAATATCTTACATGTGACGAATTCAGATTTTTCTTTAAATAATTCTATTGTATCCATGTGTCATTCCTTGTTGGAAAGTGTATCTCTTGTGGGTTGTTTAGATTAACTGCTTTTGTATCTTTTTGCAATAGATTTTTTTGGGGTAGCACTATATCGCTTTTCAGTTAATGCAGAAACCACAACTTTACAGAAAGCTGTGGTTTCGTTCATTATAGTTTTGCGCTATTCAATCAATGATAATACTCAACCTGCTTGAGAATTGCCATAGTTTAGCAAGGTAGATTCAACTTTAGTTGGCGACTGCACTATCTGGTAGTGATTCTACCTCTTGAATAGGTAATTTCATACACAGAGCTTAGGTCGATATTGTATTGTTCAGCCATAATTTCACCGTAATTATCTTCCAATTTTATGTCGAACATGTCTTCGTTTCCGAAGCCACCCATAGGCACATAAAATTCTTCACCGGCGGCAATACATCTGTCGCTTGGTGCGTGGTCGTTACCCCATTCGCTGCTGCTTGAAGGTGAAACATAGATATAACAAACACTTTCATTTGAAGCGTTGATAAATGTAAACGCTTGGTAACCGCTTCCATCGTCGTAGCCGTAAGAGTCAGAAGAATAATCGGAAGGGCTTGTGGTAATAGAGCCATTGCTGTTATAGGCAATTTCATATACAACGCTCAAGTCGATATTGTATAATTCTGCCATAACATTTCCTGCGCTGTCTTCCAATTTCATATCAAACATATCTTCATTTCCGCCATGCCCCATAGGAACATAAAATTCTTCGCCTGCAGCAATACAGCTTGTAGGTGGTGCTAAGTCATCGCCCCATTCGCTGCTGCTTGAAGGTGAAACATAGATGTAGCAAACACTTTCATTGGAATTGTTGAGGAAAGTAAACGCTTGGTAGCCACCTTCTTCATAACCCAAAAATTCAGTATCGTTGCCCGCGGTAGGTGGGCTTGTTACGATTGAACCGTTTCTTGTATAGGAAACTTCATAGACAGAGCTTAAGTCCATATTGTATAATTCTGCCATAATATTTCCGTTGATATCTTCCAACTTGATGTCAAACATATCTTCGTTGCCGAAACCGCCCATTGGCAAATAATATTCTTCGCCGGCAGAAATACAACTTGTGCTTGGTGCAAGGTCATCACCCCATTCACTGCTGCTTGAAGGTGAAACGTATATGTAGCAAACACTTTCACTTGAATCATTGATAAAAGTAAAAGCTTGATAGCCTCCCGCTTCGAAACTAGAAGAGCCGGAAGTCGACTTTGCTGAAACGACGGAAGCAGAAGCAGAAACCATAATGAAAGCTAAAACAAAAAAAACAGTTTTCATTATGTTTCCAAAAGATCTGTTCATCACTGCGCTCATAATTAATCCTCACTTTTTCAGTTAAATTTTTTCAAGAACACCATAACGCGAATGAGTTCCAATCCAAACAGTTACATTACATTGAAGTTTGGATACGTCTGCCATTGGCTTGATATGTAAAGTCTATTACGCAAGCCACTACTCTTAATGCAGAAGATAAATCTTTGCTGATTTGCTTTAATAATTGGCGCACAGCACATTAAAAACGCGGTTTGTTTTTTTATGTTCACCTCCTCTGCACTGGAAGTCTATTATAGAACTATTTTATAGAGTTAATTGCTTTTTGTCAAGAAAAAATTGCCGATGTGCCAATAAGCACACATCTTATTTTGACAGGGGCACATTTTTTTCAAACAAACAAGAAGCTGTAAAAAATATACAAAATCAATAAGTTGTGTGAAATATATCTCTTCATTAATGTTTCGTTTACAAAGACGATACTATCTAGGCTTCACGCAAAATTCTCGCGTCTGATAAGCAGAAGTTTTTCCCCGTGCTTGAAGTTTGTTCCTCAGCCAGAGCTTCAAGAGCTTCTGCCTTGATAATTTCCGCTTTGAGATTGAGTAAAAGGCAATAATCCGCAAGTTGAGCCGCCCATTTATACTCTTTTTCTTCAAGTGCTTTTTGTGCTTTTGCAAGCAGTACATCTTCGCCGCCTGCAAGTTCAGCCATTTTTTTTGCTTCTTCAATAACATTCAGAGGTGCAAGCTTGCGAGCATTGCCGTCAAACCAGCCAAAATGTCCGATGTATATCCCCTTTGCTGTCCACGAAACATTTCCGTAGTGCTCACCAAGGTAGGGGAGAGTTCTTAAATGTTCGGGTAATTGTGCATATTCGCCAAGCTCATCAAGGGTCAAACCTTTATTTATTCCTTCACAGCTTTTTTCATACACATATGCAAGAGCTTCGTGATAATTTTTAAGATAGTCTTCACTTTCTTCGCGACTGAGCGTTGGCAATGAATGCCCGAAAACAAGATATGTAGGCTGAATTTCTTTCATTTCTGCTATCGCATTCACCCATGACTTTGCGTCCCTGTAGCCTGCACCGCGCACAGCGTACATATTAGGGAATGAACGATACATCATATCACCCGTGAACAAAACTCCCTTTTCAGGATACCAGATATACATATGGTCGGCAGTTTCGCCGGAAGTTGCGTGAAGTTCAAGTTCAATTTCATCGATTTGCACTTTCTGCACAGTGTTTGCATTTAAAAAATGTGTCGGTTCAAGGTGTGTGGTTGAGGGAGCAAAAGCAAATTTCGCTTGATCGGCTGTCATTCCAAACTGCTTTGCGCCGCGGACGATAAAAGCGGGCATCAAATCAGCAAAAAGCCTATTTTCTACAAAAAGGTTATCCCTCGCCCATACCTGCACGGATTTATCGGCATTTTTTCCGTCTGCAACAAAAGCGGAAGCGCCGGAAGTGTGATCGGCGTGCCCGTGTGTATAAAAGATAGCCTTCACGGGTTTGTCGGTAATTTTTCTAAATTCATTTAAAATATCTTCACCGGACTTAATACTACCGCTTGTATCAATAAGAACAATGCCTTTTTCGCCTATAATCATGCTCGTATTTCCACCACCCATATTCACGGCAGTGTAGACATTATCGCCAATTTTAACAAGTTGGGGTTTTCCGGTCATTGGATTTTCTTGACTCATATTTATTTCCTCCATAAGAATCGTTTTACATCAAACAGAATAAGAAAGTAAGGCGATTTTGTCAATATTTTATTAAAAGAGTTGAACGTAGCACGTCGATCCGAATTATAGCCATTTTTTTAAAAACTATGTAATATTAGAATGTTGCACACTCTCCGATGGAGAGCAGTCTGATAAGGTTTCCAAAGGAGATTATCTCCTTTGGCCCCGCCGGAGGCGAATATAATCCATGCCAACATCATCTTATATCGATATTTTGGCTATAATTCGGATTGACGTGAACGTGGCTTTATGAGTGATGGGTTTGCGTGAATGAGAAACATGCGGGTTTTTATAAGCATGAATTATCGGCTTTACATACTTAGCAAAACAGTATATTATTGTTTTTAGGCAGATGTTTATATTTGTAAATTTACAAAATTTACACAACTTTATATTAAGGTGTCGCAAAATGGAAACAAAAAGCCCAAATATTGATGTTCGATTTAACATCAAAAGCTACGAACAGTTTTTAATAGACAACGAAATTTATAAATTTAATAAAATGTGCATGACGGAAGTTATTAATGCCGACATGATGATAGCTTGTTTTGACGAACAAAAATATTACAGTACAAGTGCTGAAATACTTGCAATGGGCAATGCAGCGTATAAACAAATGGGAATTGATAACCTCATTCACGTCTATATCCACTCCTATAAAACCTTTATGGCTGTAGCTAATGACGATATGAGTGAGGAAGATTTCTATAACCTTATGAAAGCAAACCATGAACAGTACGAATTGATACGTGGTCAAATAACCGGACTTAGCGGAGTTTCACGCTTTGCAATTGCCTTTGGTGATAACCTTATCAATCGCTGTATAAGTGCGTATTATGTCAATCAAGATTTACAGAATAATTTTATAGAAGTTTCAAATGAAAAAGAACTGCTCGAACGTGAACAAAACCACCGTGTGAAAATTTTTGATCTTTTGAGCGGTGCACTTGAAAATGACAGAATTGTACCTTATTTTCAAGGTATACGCGACAACAGAAACGGTAAAATTGTAAAATATGAAGCATTGATGCGAGTTGTTGACGAGCATGGCAAAGTGCACGCACCGGGAGCTTTTTTGGCTGAATCAAAAGATCTTAAATTGTATCTTTCACTCAGTAAATCTTTGATTGATAAAGCACTAAAACTTTTTGAAAATAAAAAAAGTCAATTGAGTATAAATATCACTTTGCACGATATTCAATCAATAGAATTGAAAAAATGGCTTCTTGATAGATTTGCACAACATCCAAATCCATCAAATATAACCATTGAATTTGTTGAAACTGAAAATTATTGCAACAATAATGAACTCTTTGATTTTTTACAAAAAGCTCAAGAATTGGGTTGCAAAATAGCCGTTGACGATTTCGGTGTCGGCTATGCGACCTATTCTTCAATTATTTCTTTAAAGCCCGATCTCATTAAAATTGACGGCGATATTATCAAAACACTTGAAACCAATGAAGACAGCAGAATTATCCTGAGCTCCATTTGCTATATGGCGCGCTTAATCGGCACCGAAACAGTTGCTGAATTTGTTGAAAATGAAAAAATACAAGAAATAATAGATAGCTATAACGTGGAATACACACAAGGCTATCTTTATAGTCGTCCATTGCCCATAGAGGAAATTGAAGATTTAATATAGAGCACAATTATAAAAATTTGCTGAGTAATTTTTGCCAAAATATGTGGGTTTTCTCCTCTTCAAACTCTCTGCACAGAAAATTCTATAAAAGTATCATTCTGTATTAATTCATTTTTTTTAGAAAAATAATTATGCAGAGAGATCTCTTTAATAGAAACTTTAAAGCCCAGATGTATAACAAGTTTTCACACTGTTTTAATTTGGGCTTTTATCATTTTTTTCAATTCAATGCCTATCTTTGCAGATACTTAGCGTATTTTTACTCCGTGTTAATTTTTCTATAAACTCCACTGTAAACTTTGGGTTTGCAGCTCAATCATTCTTTTGTAGTCGCTTGAATTTTCAAGCAGTATACTGTGTGTGCCCTGTGCTTGCACCTTACCTTCTTTGAGAAGGATTATTGAATTTGCACCGGCGATAGTACGCATACGGTGGGCGATAACGATAACGGTTTTATTCTTTGTGAGGCGCGAAATTGCTTCTTGCACAGCACTTTCGTTGTGTATGTCGAGTGAAGAAGTTGCCTCGTCAAGAAGAACTATGGGCGCATCTTTAAGTAAAGCACGAGCGATAGACAATCTTTGGCGTTCACCGCCCGACAAGGTAGAGCCGTTTTCTCCGATTAGTGTATTATATCCGTCGGGTAATTGCATTATAAAGTCATGACATTGTGCGTTTTTTGCCGCTTCAACAACCTCTTCGTCGCTAGCTCCTTTTCTGCCAATGCGGATATTTTCCATAACAGTATTGTTGAAGAGAGTAACGTCTTGAAAAACCACGGAAATATATTTCAAAAGAGCTTCCGGCTCTATTGCGGATATATCTTCATCACCAATTGTGATTTTACCTTGCGTCACATCCCAAAAACGTGCGGCAAGCTTCATTGCGGTGGACTTTCCTCCCCCAGATGGACCTACAAGAGCGGTGACTTCGCCTTGCTTCGCTGTAAAAGATATACGCTCCAATACTTTTTCATTATTATTGTAAGAGAAATGCACATCGTCAAAAACAATTGTATAGCTTTGCAACTGTGTGTTTTCACTTCCTTTTTGAATGGGTGTTTCTTGCAATTCTTTCATTCTGTCAACGCTTTTCAAAGCCATAAAGGTTGCGGCAAGATTTATCAAAGCGGCAGCAAGAGGATCGTAAATGCGTGTTGCAATTATTAAAAATGTTATAAATGTCAAGAGATTTATCTCATTTTGCGCCAATAATATTGTGCATACAATCATGGTTGTTGCTATACCGACTTTTAATATCATTTGCGCCGAAACAACGTATATTCCCACTCCAATTTCTGATTTAAACAAGATTTTCTCAAGAACAGTCAAACGGTTTTCCATTATTTCCAAGTGTGCCGAAGTTCTGTTATTTGCTTTCATATCTTTGATATTTTCAATACATTCTTGCACTTTACTCTCACAAGCAAGCTGTTCTTTCTTCACGCGCATAGTTTGAAAATCTTGTAACTTTCTTGTGGTGAAGCAAATAAAGTATGAAATCGGAATAACCCAACACAAAGCTAAGGCAATCCGCCAATCAAAAACAAACATTGCTATTGCCATAATTGTGGTTGAGATAAATGAACCGATTATAACAGGTATGTAATGAGAAAATGCTTGTTCCATCATGGTGACATCATTCATCATTGTGGTTGTTAAATCTGTCAAATCTTTCTTTCCGAAAAATGAGAGAGGCAGCTTACGAATTGTTTCTGCAAGGTTTATGCGTATATTTGCGCTTTCATCATACGCTCCTATAAAGAGCGCATTATATTGAAAATAATAGCCAATTGCGATAATTCCTAAAATAAGTAACGAATACGCAATATAGAAAAGCAAAGAATATATAGGCGCTTGACCTTTCATAATCGGCAAAAGCGATTCTTGCACAAAATAGAAAGCAACACCGCTCATAATCATAATAAATATATTAATGACAGTTGTTAAAATGCTGGCATAATAGAGATCTTTTGCGCCCTGATCGCTCAAGGCAAAAAGTTTTTTGAGATAGTTTTTCATTTACACACCTTCCCTTTGTATATTCCACAAAAATGCTTTATTGTATTCTGCCCACATTTCGCTGTACAGACCATTGTTTTCCAATAATTGTTCATGCGTGCCTTGTTCAACAATTGTACCTTTGTCTACTACATAGATACAATCTACGTGCTTCACGGTTGAAAGCCTGTGCGCGATCATAAGAACTGTTTTGCCCTTTGTGAGTTCTTCAAAGGCCAATTGTATATGGTATTCGTTTTCGGGATCGGTGAAGGCTGTGGCTTCGTCAAGTAACACAATAGGCGTGTCTTTGAGAATGGCGCGAGCTAAAGCAATTCTTTGCGCTTCACCTCCTGAAAGATATACGCCCTGTGTGCCGTATATTGTATCAAGCCCTTGTGGCAATTTTTCAATAATATCTTCACATTTTGCAGCTTTAAGTGCTGCTTGAATTTCTTCGAGAGTGGCATCGGGCTTTCCTTCTTTGAGGTTATCTAAAATACTTGCTTTATAAAGATTTGTGTTTTGAAAAACAAAGGAGATATGCTTCATAAGTTCTTCTTCACTTGTATTTCTTACATCAATTCCGCCAATTTTCACACTTCCTTTTTCTACATCCCAAAAGCGTGCTATGAGCGTGGCAAGCGTTGACTTTCCTCCACCTGACGGACCTACCAAGGCAACCGTGCTTCCCTCTTTTATATGCAAGGAAATAGCCGTAAGAGCTTTTCTTTCTGTGTTTGGGTAGGAAAAATCAACATTTTCCATCTCAATGTCAAAGTGGTTAATGCTTTGCGCATGCTCTGCTTGTTCTAAAGGTTTTTCGGCAAGCAATGCATCAACCCTTGTAAGAGCATCACGCGCCATTAATAGGTTTTGACTTGTAAACATAATGCGGTTCAGCATAATTGAACAAATGGGCGTAAAAAAGAGATAAAATAAGAAATGGAGGAAAAACTCTTTTGTGTTCATAGTGCCCGATATAAGAAAAATTGCTCCAATCGTCAAAAAAGCCGGTGTACTGACTAAAAATGTTTGAAAAACAGTCATTTTCGGTCTGTAATCGTACGCATAGGCGGAAACGTATTTTTTGTAGTTGAGTATTGTTTTATGAAAACGCTCAAAAGAAAAAATACTTTGATTAAAAGTCTTTACAACAGGAATACCTCGTACATATTCAGTCGCTTCGTTGTTCATGTCTTCGAGCGCGTTTTGATATTGCGCCATATTTCCAAAACTTTTCCCCATCATTGCAGAAAGTAAGCCAAAGCCCAATGCAATAGGTAAGAGACTTATTAGGCCCAGTCGCCAATCAAAGGCAAAAAGAATTATCAATACAAAAACAGGCGTCACAAAAGCGCCGACTAAATCAGGAAGCTGATGCGCCAAAAAAGTTTCGGTAGAAGTTGCGCTGTCATTGATAATACGTCTGATTTTTCCGCTGCCTGATTTATTGAAATAGCCCAAAGGTAATTTCATTAAATGCGAAAGTGCTGTATAACGAATGTTTTTTGCAATTCTGAAAGCCGCCAAGTGTGTAAACAGTAAGGCTACAACATAAATAAATATTCCGCTCACTGCACATAGTACCGCAAGCCATGCATTTGCTGCGATACTGCCTGTAAACTGCACATTTGGATACGTCGCAAAAACTTCCTGCACGCCTTGCCAAATAAACAGTATCGGTAAAAGTGTGAGCACTACGCTTATTCCTGAAAGAATTAAACCAAGTAATGTGTAATACTTATAGCTTCCTGCATAATAAAACAATTGAGAAAGTAATGGTTTTTGTTTCATATTATTCCTTTTAACAATATGTTTTAATTGTTTTTAATGATTTCTGAGGGATTTATTCCAAACTTTTTACGGAATGTTCCGGCAAAACGACCAAGTTCAGAGTAACCCACGTGCATAGCGGCTTCTGTCACATTGTATTGCCCGTTTTTTAAAAGTAACATTGCTTTTTGCAAGCGTTTATCGATGATATAGGCATGTACAGGCAATCCAAAAAGCTGTTTAAATCCGCTTTTAAGTTTGTATTCATTAAGGCAGACTTTTCGTGAAAGTTCAGTAATTGAAGGAGCTTCAGCGATATTTCTGTCAATAATTTCCTTTGCGCGTATAAGGCGCTTTGTCCAATCTAAAGAGAGAATGGTTTTGGCATACAGTTCTTGCGCTTCACATACAGCGGAGGCAAAGAGTGTATAAAGTTCCAGCATTTTTGCTTGATAGTAAATGCCAAGAAGCGACTCTCTTGGACAGTTATCGAGGATATCTCCCACAATTGTTTGCACGTTGAAAGGCATAAACACTTCACCAAGATATGTATCCAAGGAAGACGCGATTTCGTGCTCCAAAAGAGGGCTTTTTCTTTCGATATTAAGTTCGACACAGCGGATATGCTGTCCTGCATACATTTGTGAAGAGCCTGATGGGCGTGACTGCGAAATAAGTAAATCGTTTTTACCAAGAGCAAATGTATTTCCGTCTTGCGCTGTCCACGTCATGTTTCCGCCATAAAAGCAAGTAATTGTAAAATGATCTTCATTGTTTTTCACTTTACCTACCATAGTCAAATCTCTTTTGATGTGCATATCCACAATGTCAAGTCGTAAACCTTGTGCTTCAGTTTTGGCATAGCTACCCTCAAAAAAATCATCTTCAATACACACACGTTCATAATGTCGCTTTGTGGTATATGTTTCCGATAAAAGTTCACACGCTGCACATTGAGTTTTGTCAACATTGTATATAGACTTGTTCGCAATAGGAATAGTTTGCATATCTTGCATATGTACGCTCTCTTAGTTTTTCATAGAGCATTCTCAATAAATATTGAACCTGCTCTAAATCAAATAATATTCAAAAAGCAATCCCTTAACGAAGCGGCAAAGCCGCTTCTATTCATACTTTTTGCTGTTCAATCTCACTTCGCTACAATGAACGGGCTAGAACATTGACAGGATGATTTATTTTTGAAAATGCTCTGGTAGATTTCTAAAATTGCTAAGTGCGATTGATAAATCTTTGTTTTGTTATTCGTACTTTTTTGTTGCACATGTATCTTTAATATGCAAGTTAATTTTTACTTGTCAAGTTGATGCTTTAGTAGATAAATTAATGCAGAATAAATATTTTTTTAATTATAAATTCAGTATATTATATTCTTTTTTTGATTTTTTGGCAATGGTGAGAAGCTCTTTTACACATCACGGAAAGGAAAATAATCCTTTTTTACATAAGAAAATATACCTTTTTGCATATAGCTTGTTTTTAAGTTTGTGTATTCTAACTTATGTTGTTATATAGAATTTTATTTTTATAGGTTAACCGTAAAGCAATTATAAGGAGTTTAAATATGCTTTCAAGGAAAATTACCGTCCATGCAAAAAATGCTTCGGGATGTATACTAATGCTAGCATTGTTGTTTGGCACAAGTACGCTTCGTGCAGAAGAAATAAGTGTTGATACTTTCACACTTGCGCCTGTCATGGTGACGGCACAAAAAAAAGAAGAAAATGTGCAAGACATTCCTGCAAGTGTGGATGTTTTTACAGAGATATTTCTCGAAGAAGCCGGCATTGACGACACTTTAGAACTACAGCGCTATATTCCAAACTATGTACTGCGTGACGGAATTACAAATTATATCCCCTATATGCGTGGAGTGGGTGGCTTCGATACTTCTCTGTTTTCAGGCACAGCCATGTATATAGATGATATCAATGTCCCTCTTGTTTTTCAAACAGATCAAACGCTTTTCGATGTTGAACGTGTGGAAGTTTTAAAGGGGCCACAAGGAACTTTATACGGCGGTAACAGCGAGGCGGGAGTAATCAACATTGTCACTCGTCGCCCCGATAATAATGTAGAGGGAAAAATTTCTCTGGATGTCAGCGCACACGACACAAATCACGGTTTTTCACCGGCTTATTCCATCGGAGCAAATGTGAGCGGGCCAATAATTGAAGACAGTCTTTTCTTCTCTTTGGCAGGTAAATGGAATCAAGATAAAGGCACAATTCGCAATGAGTTCACGAATAATGACAATGCCGCAGAAGTGAGAAATTTCTATGGTCGAGGTGAACTGCGTTGGACTCCAAGCGAGAGATGGGATATTTCGTTGATTGTAGACGTGAACGACGAAAACAGAGATATGGGCGTTGGGCAATATCTGGATGGGCTTTATAACAGCGGTGGTTTTGGGCTTATTTATGCGGACGAAGACGAAAGCGCACGCCACGCCACAGGTAACAGTCAGAGCTTGCGTGTTGAATACAGCGGTGAATTACTGAATGTATTGTCTATCACAGGAAGAAGAGAATTCAATGAAGATTCAAGCTGGGACGGCGATGCCACAAATCCTCAATTGTTAGGTTTTGCAGATTTAGATATGTTTCAAGATACGAACTTGGAATTGTGGAGTCAAGAATTTCGTTTGAGCTCAAACGAAGAAAACACAAGTCCTCTTTCGTGGATTGTGGGTGTGTATGCCTATACGCAATCCTACAATGGTACTTTCTCCACACTTTTTGATATGCCCGCTTTTGGTCTGACTCCAAGCGATGAAAGACGCTATACAAATATCGACATGAATGGCATAGCCTTCTTCGGTGAAGCAACATATACTGTATTCGATAGATTACATCTTACCGCAGGTTTGCGTTATGACCATCTGCAACAAGAGGGGACACAAAACTACAATTTCGGTTCTAATGTAAATCCCGTAACTTTTATGCCAATTCCTTATATGAGCATGCAATCAACGTATAGCGCCACACTCACCTCAAACGAATGGTTGCCGAAGTTTTCCATACGTTATGACTTTAATGAAAATGCTATGCTCTATGCCTCTGTTTCAAAAGGATATTTGGCAGGCGGCTTTGATTATGTGACAGGAAATGCAGCAGACTTTACGTATGAGCCTGAATATACATGGAATTATGAAATGGGTGTGAAAACTACTTGGTTTGATGAGAGATTAACAGTGAATCTTGCCGCGTTCTATATCGACATGAACGACAAGCAAGTTTCAGAAGTTACTGCCGCAAATACTGCAACAATATCCAATGCCGCGGGTGCCGAATCTATGGGCTTGGAGCTTGAAATTCAAGCAAATCCTATAGAAGGGCTTTCTCTTTATGCAAATTTTGGGCTTATGCATACAAATATAACAAATTGGTACGACCCTCATTCTGTAAATAGTTTTACAGGTATTGTGGGACCATATAATTATGCAGGAAACGACTTACCCTTTTCTCCAACTTTCAGTTACAGTTTAGGCGCGACGTATATGCACGTAACAGGTATATATGGGCGTATAGATATTCTTGGAAACAGTGGCTTTTATTATACGGCAAAAAATACAGAACAAGAAAGAGAATCTGCTTACGCTACTGTTAATCTAAGATTGGGCTATCTTGCAAATGATTTTGAAATATCTGCCTATTGCAATAATGTGTTTGACACCGAATACTATACTTCTCGTAACAATATTCAAGGGTATGGATTGCTTGCATTTGAGGGTGCGCCTCGTGAAATAGGAATTAACTTTACTTATAGATTTTAAACAAGTGCAATCTCAACTAAAGTTTGAGCCTGCCGGTTTTTTCTCGTGTTCAAGAAGCCGGCATTTATCGAAGCTGCAATGTTTACCTTATTCATGTTTTTTGCGCTTCAATGTCGATATGCTCCAATGAAGTATTTGGAGCATATCGTAATTGATTTGTATTGAAAATAATCCAATATATAATTATTCGTTGCTATCCAGTACAGCGCGGAGTTTTTCCTCGTCATTGTGTGAAAGTGAGGTTTGTATAATGTTTCCACCCTCACCTTTGAGTTCTTCAAGAACTTTATCAAAAACTATATTGTCAAGTAATAAGAAGAGCATGGAAGAATCTTCTGTGAGATTTTCTGCCATTTCTTTCATAAATTTATCATTAATACCCACATCTGCCAATGCGCCTGCAACAGCACCTGTTCCGGCACCTGCGGCAAAACCGAGAAGCGGATTTAAAAAGAGCATGCCGACAAGCAATCCCCAAAAGCCTCCACCTGCAGCCCCTGAAGCGGCAAGGCTATACATTTGATGAAGCTTTACTTTACCTTTTGCATCTCGTTTTGCAACAACCGCATCTTCCACGCTGACAAGATAATCTTTTTGGATTTTTAATAATTTTAAACGTACTTCATCTGCTTTAAACTCATTGTCATAGGCTACAACCACTAATGTACTCATATTAATTCTCCTTGAATTTAGTTATGTATACACTATAGCTGTCAATTAAAAAGTACGCAAGGGCATTATTTGCAATTTAAAAGGTAAGTATGGGATGAATATAATGCTTTTATGCAAACATATCGCCAAGATAGACTTTTTTCGCGGTCTCGTTATTTTTTATTTCGTCGGGTGAACCTTCCAAAAGTGTTTTGCCTTGATACATAAGATAGGCTCTGTCACAAATCTGCAAAGTTTCTCGCACGTTATGATCGGAAATAAGCACGCCTATTCCTCTTTCTTTGAGGTGACGGATTACTTGTTGAATATCATCAACAGCAAGCGGATCTATGCCGGCAAAGGGTTCGTCAAGAAGTACGTATTCCGGATCTCTGATAAGACAACGCGCAATTTCCAAGCGTCTTCTCTCACCGCCCGATAAGTACGAAGCATAAGATTTTTCAAGGCGAGTCAAACCAAATTCTTCAAGCAATGCATAGGCTTTCTTTTTTTGTTCACTTTTAGATAAATTTGTGTATTCAAGCATGATTTGCAAGTTTTGATAGACGGTAAGCTTTTTGAAAACAGAGGATTCTTGCGGAAGATAGGATAAACCTATACGGGCTCTTTTGTAAAGAGGGTAGGAGGTGATATCTTGCTCATCATAGAACACACGCCCGCCACTTGGTGGAATTATTCCTGTGAGCATATAGAAAGTGGTTGTTTTGCCTGCTCCGTTCGGTCCAAGTAAGCCCACAACTTCTTTTTGCTGCATACGCAATGAAACGTCGTATACAACATCTCTTTTATTGTATCTTTTTATGAGATTTTTTGCTTCTAAAATTTTCATAT
>CAYJPB010000026.1:14974-21506 GCA_964371955.1 uncultured Desulfovibrionaceae bacterium
CAATAGAAATTTTATTCCGATGAAAAAATTGCTTCAACGCGACTTGTGCCGCCTATCACTTCGCTTCTGTTTTCGTTGAGATAGTAGCGTATTTCTTCGCCTGTTATGGTATTATCACCGTCTTTGAGAATGGGGTTTACTTGCATGGTGAGTAAAGCCAAGTCTGCTTCATAAATCGCTCTTTCTGCTGAACCGGTATTGGTATTGTATTGAAAACGTACATTGTTTTCAGCGACAATTCTGTCTATATCACCGTCCTGAAGTCCGGAGAGAGGAACTGAAGCCTCATTATTTTCTTCATTATTTTGTGTAGCTTCTTCGGAAAGCTCTGCTTCATCACTTTTCAGATAAATGGTTACAATATCAGCCCAAAGATCGAATTCTTCACGTTCAATAAACACGTCACCCGTAAAGATAATCATATCCTCATCTGCGATATAGTCCATCGTATCGGCGTTAATTTTTGTAGGCACATTTCCGAGGGGCATTTCGTCAACTTGCTCGGCATATGTTGTAGAGCAGAGGAACAATGTAACAAGAACACATAGTATAATTCGCATAACTATCCTTCTATTTGTGGTGGTTTTTTTACGTGGTGTTCAAGGGTAAAGCTTGTATTGTCGTCATTGATAATAAGCACAACCTCACCTTCGGCATAAATTATATTACTTGTGGCATCCCACCTGAGAGTATTTGCTTTACCTATATTTGTGGGTGAATGGAGTGTACCGCCATTCGGCATTAAAAACAAGTCTTCCTCGACCAAGAATTCCAGATAATTTCCTTGTAACGATAAGGTGTCTTGATTGACAACTACATTATTTTGCAATGTTATCAATGTATTGTTTTCCAAAACATTTCCATCTATTGCAATCACATTGATAGGTGTAGAATCTTCACTGTGGTAAAGAATATTTGGTTCTTTTATAAAAAGATTTGTGCTGTCTTGTGCGTAGGTTGCCCAAAGCCCATCAAGTTCCCAAAGGCTCACCCCGTTTTCGCCTTGTTCAAGGTGAACTCCCATAAAGGTAAGACTTATTGAGTCGGAAGATTCAATTTCTTCTTGTAATTCGATTAAATCTCTGCCTTCAAAGCTCGAGAGGTAATTGAGGTCATCGTTCTCTTCTTGAATGAAAAGAACAGAAAGAAAATATAGCAATAAGAGAAATACCAAGCTATAGAGTATATAGGGGAAGTATTTCATGCGCAGCGCCTTAGATTTGCATCCACACACGCGCCAGCAAGTCGGTTGTGATATTTTGTAGGGCAAAAATATGCTCGATAGCTTCACGTACAGCGCCTTCGCCCCCCTTTGCGCGTGTAGTGTATTGTGCGATTGCTTTTACTTCTTGGCGAGCATTGGCTACAGCAATGGGATAACCCACCATCTGCATGGGGTCGATATCTATCCAATCGTCACCGACAAAGGACATTTCGTCATAATCGATACCATATTTTGAACGTATTTCTTCAAGCGCTTCAAGTTTTGCATGCCTACCGGGGTAATAATCCGCAATACCCAAGTCTTTCACACGAGCATCCATAAGAGTGTCATTTCTGCCGGTAATAATAGCAATTTTCATGCCGAACTGCAATGCTGTTTTGATGATAAGCCCGTCTTGTACATTGAAACATTTAGAAACATTACCGTTACTGTCGTAGTAAAGCTTTCCGTCGGTCAACACTCCGTCAACGTCGAGGACAATACATTTCACGTGGGGAGCTTGTTCGGTCATGGTATTCCCTTTATTTATTTTTGAGCGTTGCGCTTATAAATTCACGAAAGAGCGGATGCGCCTGCATGGGGGTTGATTGAAATTCAGGGTGGAATTGACAGCCCAAAAACCAAGGATGATCGGCAATTTCAACAATTTCCACAAGTTCACCGTTTGGACTTGTGCCCGAGAAAGTAAGCCCTGCTTCTTCCAATTGCGTTTTATAGCTGTTATTGAATTCGTATCTGTGACGGTGGCGTTCTGAGATATTTTCGGCTTTGTATGCATCAAAAGCGTGTGTGCTTTCCTTCAAAGTGCAAGGGTAAGCACCAAGGCGCATGGTTCCGCCTTTATTGCTTTTATCGTCACGTTTTTCAATGGCTTGTGTTCTAAAATCAAACCACTCAGTCATTAAAT
This sequence comes from uncultured Desulfovibrionaceae bacterium, assembly GCA_964371955.1. Taxonomy (GTDB): domain Bacteria; phylum Desulfobacterota; class Desulfovibrionia; order Desulfovibrionales; family Desulfovibrionaceae; genus CAYJAZ01. The sequence goes on from CAYJPB010000026.1 coordinate 17,107, forward strand.
AAATAACTTTATCATCGCCCTCGGGTTCAAATTCTTCTGAATTTGCTCCTCTAATATTCGCGACATTGCGTGAATATTCAATTACAGCGCATTGCATGCCAAGGCATATTCCAAAGAAAGGTTTTTTGTTTTCGCGTGCATAGCGGATTGATTCAATCATGCCTTCAACCCCGCGGTAGCCAAAACCACCGGGAACAAGAATACTGTCGCACCCTGCAAGCATATCTTTTGCATTTTTGTGTGTGACTTCTTCGGAGTTGATGTATTGAAGCTTTACAGATACTTGATTGGAAATGCCGGCATGAATCAGCGCTTCGTGTAAGCTTTTATAGGCTTCTTTCAACTCAACATATTTTCCCACAATGCCCACTGTGACACTGTCTTTTGGGTTATTCGCCACGGCAATAAGGTTTTCCCACGGGCGTAAATCAGGGTTACGAGCGGGTAATCTTAGCATGATAGCGACTTTTTGATCAAAGCCCTCTTCATAAAATTTTAATGGCACTTCGTATACATTCGCCACATCAACGCTTGAAAATACTGCATCTGAATCGACGTTACAAAAAAGAGCTACCTTTCTTTTTACATCGTCGGGAATAGGCATTTCACAACGGCACAAGATAATATCCGGCTGAATACCGATAGAAAGTAATTCTTTTACACTGTGTTGTGTGGGTTTTGTTTTGTGCTCTCCCGCTGCTTTTATATAGGGTACAAGGGTGAGGTGAATATTAAGGCAATTATCGCGCCCTAAGTCTGTTTTCAATTGGCGGATAGCTTCTAAAAAGGGCAAGCCTTCAATATCGCCAACCGTGCCGCCGATTTCAATAAGCGCGACGTCAGGCGGATTATCGCCTTGTTCCAAGGAAAGGATGTTAGCTTTTATTTCGTCGGTAATGTGCGGAATAACTTGCACTGTGCCGCCAAGATAATCGCCGTGTCGCTCTTTATTGATGACATCATAATATATTCTTCCGGATGTTGTGCTGTTTTTTCTTGAAAGCGCAACTCCCAAATAGCGTTCATAGTGCCCCAAGTCCAAGTCTGTTTCAGCTCCATCTTCGGTAACATATACTTCACCGTGTTGGAATGGGCTCATCGTACCGGGGTCGACATTGATATAGGGATCAAGCTTTTGAATAGTGACTTTTAAGCCTCTTGCTTTCAAAAGTGCGCCCAGTGATGCCGCTGCTAAGCCCTTGCCTAATGACGAAAGCACGCCGCCCGTTACAAAAATATACTTCGTTTGCATATACATTCCTTGGTTTTTAACACGTTAGTTTTATTTTTTAAAAGGAGTTATCACAAAATTCTCAAAATTAACTGACTTGGAGCGTATTTCAACTTGTTCAACCAATACGATTATTCTCTTTGGTTTTTATACTGTATTTCCTAAAAACTGTCCAGTCACTTTTCAGCTTTTTTAAAAAAATCCCAAGCCTTCATCGGCAAAAGGCTATTACACAATAAAAAAAGCCCACCGAAGCGGGCTGTATCACCTAATGGTGGGACGTGCAGGATTCGAACCTGCGACTCTCTGCTTAAAAGGCAGGTACTCTACCGACTGAGTTAACGTCCCAACGTTTGAGAAACTTATATTGACTCTCTGTGATTGTCAAGACTTTTTTTTATAAAAAATAAAATTTTTATAATTTGTTGAATTTACAAACTTTTTTTGCAGTTAAATCCAAGGTCGTCAGCGATTTCAGCAACCTTGTCAATGCTTACGTCGCCTTCCCATGATACCATACCTGTTTCTAGATCGACGTGAACATCGCTTGCACCGGCTGCTTCAAGTTCTCGAGTGACGCTTGCCACGCAATGTCCGCAAGACATACCATTAATTTTTACTTGTAACATTTTTGCCTCCGTTGTATAAGTAGTGAAAGTAAGTTAGAGCACTCGACAATAAATGTCAACAACTATAACTATAGGTGATACTAGATGACCAAGATTTTGGAATGTAAGAATATATCAAAATATTACTCAAGACGCACAGGCGCATTAAAAACAAAAGAAGAAAAAATATACGTACTTAACGATATATCTTTTGCAATTGAAAAAGGCGAAACCTTAGGGCTTGTAGGACCGTCAGGATGCGGAAAATCCACTCTTGCCCGAATCGTGTGCGGTTTACTTGCTGCTTCAAGCGGTGAAATTATGCTTGACGGCGCAAAAATGCAAAAACTTAATGACTTTGTGGGAAAAGTGCAGATTGTTTTTCAAAATCCTTTTTCATCACTCAATCCCAAAATGAGTGTTGGGTATAGCATTAAAGAGCCGCTACTACTTAAGTACAAGCGAGAGAAAGTAAAGTTTACTTCTGATTCAATAAAAAAAGAAGTTTCTGCAATGCTTGAAAAAGTTGGGCTTGAAGCAGAGGACGTGCAAAAATATCCACACGAGTTTTCAGGCGGTCAACGACAACGCATTGCGATTGCTCGGGCACTTATCGCAAAACCTTCACTACTTATTTGTGATGAGGCTGTTTCAGCCCTTGATGTTTCCATTCAAGCACAAATTCTGAACACTTTAAAAGATTTGAGAGAGTCAGAAAATCTCTCACTTCTGTTTATTTCGCACGATATGGACGTGATAAACACCATGAGTCATAAGGTTTTAAGGCTCGAAGGAATATAGATTTAAATTTAAATGCGAAAATATAACAATACAGCACTTGCCATTTGAATTGTGAAGATATATTTATAAAGAAAATAAAATAGGAGAATAAATATGAAAATTTTAACAATAATCGCTTTGTTAACAATGACATCAAGCCCCGCTTTTGCGGACTATACAGGACCTAATGCATCAAGCGGGGAGGCCATGACAGTGCAAGAAGCACTTAATGCAGCTGATGATACAGAAGGTTTTCTTGAAGGATATATCATCAACCAACTTGGCGATGAAAAATATACTTTCAGCGATAACAGCGGAACAATCACAATAGATGCAGACGATGATGAATTTCCTGCACAGAATATAGATGAAAACACAATGGTGCGCATTTATGGAGAGGTTGATGCTTCAAACAATGAACCAACGGAATTTGATGTAGAAAAAATAGAAATTATGTGATACATTAATATATAGGTTAAAAAAATAAACTCATGCCAAAAACATGAGTTTATTTTTTTGGAAACTTTTATAAACTAAGCTTCGTCTACAGTAATTGCGCCAAATTCGCAAACTTCAATGCATGATTCGCAACCAAGACATTCTTCAGCTTGAGCAGGATCAGATTTACCGCTGTTCATTTCATAAACTTCAACAGGGCAAATGTCAACACATTGACCGCAACCTGTACATTTATCAGTGTCTACAATTACATTATAAGCCATAGCCAACCTCCATTGGTTATCACATTATGTGAAACAAAAATTAGTAGCGAACTACTTTCTATGGAGGTAACGTTTCACAAAACGAATGTCAATAGTTTTTTTTAATAAAAATATTTTTTTCAATAAGTTAGCTATGTCTAACTTTTATTAATCCTTGTTTTTAAAAGTTAAAAAGAGGATGATGTGAAAAAAAATAAAAAATTGAAAAAAAAGCTTGACATTATCAAGCAATTTCACTATAAATTGTTCTCCGCATAAAGCGGAACTCAAGAACTGGCTTTTACACAGTATTTGAGTTTGTGTCAGGTGAAAGTCCTGATGTTGACATGTGCAGGCGTTACCATAGCTTTGCATTGTCAGCCGTTCCAGTTTGCAGGCTTCGCAAGCTGTAAGGTAGAGAGAAAATCTCGGCGTGGTGATATCTGTACGACCTATTGTTATTTGCATCTTTAAATGATGTATATATAAGGTAGGCTGAACGGATTCGGTTTCAGTGGATAAAGTTTATCCGGTGAACGAAAAGGGCAGTGTACCTGATAAGTTGACCCAATAAGTTATCTTCACCGAAGCCGCACAACGAATACCGTTATGAGGCTTTTTTTATTGCCCCCTAAAAAGTATTAGGGTGAACGGCAACTTACAAATCGGTAGTTACTCACCGTTTTGATATGGTTGAAATGGTTGAAATGGTATAGGTAGGCGAGTGAAAATTCTCGCACAATATTGCTAAGGCAGCAAATAATCCGACAAGAGTTGCCCGATAGGGAGTTGGAAAAAATGCTAGCCAAAAACGGAGATAAGCAATGACAACAGTAGGCAGTGATCGTATCCGTATTAAGCTAAAGGCTTACGATTATCGCATTCTCGATAAGGCTGTGGCAGAGATAGTGGACACAGCACGCAATACAGGTGCTGGTGTGGCAGGCCCTATTCCCCTGCCTATGAGAGTTCATAAATTTACAGTGAACCGTTCTGTACACGTTGATAAAAAATCACGTGAACAGTTTGAAATGCGTGTTCACAAGCGTCTTATGGACATTCTTGACCCTACGCAACAAA
>CAYJPB010000027.1:0-20935 GCA_964371955.1 uncultured Desulfovibrionaceae bacterium
ATTTTCACTCAAAAAATGAGTTCGCAAAAAAATCAGGGGTTGTTCAGAGGTTTTCATTGAAACCGATAACGCAAACCCCGATGTCTATAAAGCACATGAGGTACACAAAAGTTCAGAATTTATTTGCAAGATATATGATTTTGATAATGCGGAAGGATGGATTGAATTAGTAAATATTGCTGATGAATACCCCGAACATACCATTGTTATAAATTCGGCGGCACGTAGTGGAACAGGTATTGAAAAATACGGTTCAACATTGCGTAATATCTTGGGTGAACTCAACAGAGAACTAATGGTTTTTTGGGTAATAATCGTCAGAGTGATTCCATAGAACTATTGCATAACTTTATTGAAGTTTTCCCTGATACTTGTATTCATGTTTGCCGCAATTTGTATTTTGGAAAAGCTAAAAAATTTGAATTGTATCAATCTTCAAAAATTCGTGAAAGACTGGAAGCAAAATATCAGTTCTATGATGGTTGAAGTGCATGCGCATAAGCTGATAAGCAGTGGTACAAAATGGGTAAGCATTAGAATTTTCTTTATATAGTCTCTCCTTGTGTCATTTTCTCTATCAATTCAAGTAAGTGGCATGATGTGAGGCGATATTTATTTTCTAAAATCTCTGTTTTTCCGTGCTCAACAAATGCATCGGGTAAGGCAACTCTCTCGATTGTCAGTTTGTGAACTTGCCTTGTATCGGAATAGTACTCAAGAATTGCAGAGCTAAACCCGCCGATTTGTGTGTTTTCTTCGGCAATAATCAAGCGAGAATATTTTTCGGCAATTTCATCTAGCTGTTGTGTCGGCAAAGGTTTTACCCAACGCGCGTTGAAAATAGGCGCAGTTTTTTGTTTTTCACAATAGTATTGTGTGCACGCTTCCAATGCGTGAGCCACCATTGTTCCTACAGCTATAATACACAAATCACCGTCTATATTTTCAGGTAGTGTTGTGTATTGTATAGGTTTTTCATAATTATCACCGGCTAAGAGAAATTCTCCGACGCCTTTCGGGATAAGCGAATATGTGCTGTCTTGATGAATCGGTTTAAAGCTTTTGCCGCGTGGATAACGCAAGGCGATAGGGCAATCCATAGAAATTGCAGTTGCAAGACAGTCAAGCATATCTATAGGGGTGGGCACCAATATATGCATATTGGGAATACTGCGAAGAAAGGTAAGGTCAAACACGCCATGGTGTGTAGCGCCGTCTTCTCCGACAAGCCCCGCTCTGTCTATGCAGAAAATTACATGTAGATTTTGCAAGCATACATCGTGGACAATTTGATCGTAAGCTCTTTGTAAAAATGTGGAATAAATTGAAACAATCGGCGTGTAGCCTTCGCTTGCAAGTCCTGCGGCAAAGGTTACAGCATGTTGTTCACAAATACCCACATCGACACATCGATCGGGATATTTTTCCGCAAAGTCTGCCAATCCTGTTCCGCTCAGCATTGCAGCAGTGATCGGCACAATTGTATTGTCATTCTCAGCAAGTTTCATCAAAGATTGAGAAAAGGCTTTTGTTGCGCTGATATACACTTTCTCTTCGTTTATTGGCAACACAAGTTCATTTTCAACCTTAAGCGGCGAAACAGCGTGAAAGGAAGACGGTGCATTTTCAGCCGGTTGATAGCCTTTGCCTTTGATCGTCTTTACATGTAGCAATATCGGTTTAGTAATTTGTTGAGCTTCAACTGATTTTTGTAAATGAAGAATAAGTTGCTCAATATTATGCCCGTCAACAGGGCCTATATAGTTGAAATCAAAAGCTTCAAAGAGCGAGCCGGGCGTGAGAAATGATTTGAAGGATTGCTCACCTTTTTCAAGCATACGCAAAAAGCTTCTGCCAAATTTTGGATGCGCATAACAAAAATCACGAAACTTTGTTTTAAATTTAAGAACAAAACTGCTGGAAAGATTTGAAGAAATAAAGCGAGAAAGTGCGCCCACATTTGGGGAAATAGACATATTATTGTCGTTCAAAATAACAATAAGCCGCTTGCCTAATTCTCCTGCTTGGTTAAGCGCCTCATATGCCATACCGCCCGTAAGTGCGCCATCACCTATTATTGCGATAACTTGATTGTTTTCATTTTTCAAATCACGAGCATAGGCTTTTCCCAATGCGGCTGAAATTGATGTGGAAGCGTGCCCTGCAATAAAGTGATCGTAAGGGCTTTCTTCAGGCTTGGTGAAACCGGAAATTCCACCATAGGTGCGTAATGTATCAAAGCTATTATTTCTGTCTGTAAGAATTTTCCACGCGTATGCTTGATGCCCAACGTCCCAAATAATTTTATCATTCAAGCTGTCAAAAACCGAAAGTAAGGCAATTGTTAAATCAACTGTACCCAATGAGGGGGCAAGGTGTCCGCCATTTTTTGACACAACTTGTATAATTTTTTCGCGCACTTCTTGAGCAAGCTCTTCTTTTTGTTCCAAAGATAAGCTCTTTATTCCATAAGGAAAGGTACATTTTTCTAACAAAGAAGACATACAAATCTCTTATTTTGTTCTTGTTAAAAGCGAACGGACAATGCTTGACAAAGCGTCCAAGGCCACAGTTTCAGGCAAAGTTTCTTTCCAATTTTCGATAATTTTTTCAGCCTGTTGTACATGCGCATACACTTCTTCTTTCGCTTTTTCAAGCCCTAAGAGTGATACCCACGTTGTTTTCTGCGCTTTTTTATCCGATCCTTGCGGCTTACCCATTTCTTTTGTATCGCCGATAATGTCTAATACATCGTCACTTATTTGAAAAGCCAAGCCAAAATTTGTGGCAAAGTGTTTGCATTGCGCATAAAATTCTTCATCAACATGGTATAAAGTTGCAGGCACACAACACGCGGCAAGAAGCATATCTCCTGTTTTTCGCGCATTCATTTCTGCCAAATTGCGCACATCATTACTTTCGATGCGATTTTGTGCTTTTTCTTCCATGGCTAAATCCAACACTTGCCCTGCTATCATACCTTTTGAGCCGGCGCATGTGCTTAAAAAACGTAGGGCTCGCACAATGTTTTCAGGCGGAAAGCTTGCTCGTGAGCACAAGTCAAAAGCGTCTGTTAGCAAGGCGTCACCAACTAAAATTGCTGTTGCTTCATCAAACTTTTTATGGCAAGTGGGTTTTCCTCGTCTTAAATCGTCATTATCCATAGCAGGTAAATCATCGTGTATCAAAGAATACGTATGAATAAGCTCCACAGAAAGGGCGGCGGGAAGAATATTTTCAATTGCGAAATGCTTATGTGTGCGAAGAGCAGAAAGTTCTGCAAAAATAATGCTCAAAGTCGGGCGTATGCGTTTTCCTCCGGCAAGCAGAGTGTAATTCAGCGCCGAAATGAAATTTGTTTCACTGATTATTCCCTCCGCATGCGGATAAAGCATAGCGAGGGAATCCTCTATAGTATTGCGTACGTGTTCGAGATATTCTTCTTTCTGCATATATTTTCCTGCTTAGATATTTTCCGGTACATCACTTTGTCTATTCGACAATCTTAAAATCTTTTAACCCATCTTCTTGCAATATTTTAATCTCATGCTTTGCTTCTTCTATCAACACTTGCGATGCTTTTGCGTGTTCAACACCTTCTTTGTATAAAGCTAAGCTCTCTTGCAGGGGAGTGTTTCCTTTCTCTAAAGATTCTATAATGACTTGAAGACGTTGAAGTCTTTCTTCAAAACTAAGAGTTTCGCTTTTTTTCTTTCTTTCGGTGGGCATATATATTTCCTGCTGTATAAAAGTTTGAGAAAAATATAATTCTTCAAACTTTACTTCACGTTTAACGGAGCTGATGAACCAATCTTGGGAAGCATGGCAGAGTAAATTTTTGTCAAACGCCTTGCATTTTCTTTGATATCGCTTGCCGCTTTTGATTCAGGATAGAGCTTGAGAAGCGGCTTTTGTCTACGCACAGCATCAGGCACTTTTGAATCTGAACGAATTAATCCCAGATAAACAGGTTTCACACCGATAAAGCGATCGCACGCCACTGAAAGCCTATTAAAGATATCATCAGCTTCTGCTTTGTTTTCTACCTGATTTACAAGAACCAGAAAATCGGTGATATTCGCATTTGTTTTAAGCACTTTGATTAAAGCGTACGCATCTGTAAGCGAAGTAGGTTCAGGTGTAAGAATAATAAGCCTTACAGTTGCCATAGCGGCAAAAAATTGCACGCTGTCATTTATACCCGCACCAAGATCGAGCAAAAGAAGCTTATAATCGTCAAAAGCAGGTTGAATGGTTTTTAGTAAGCTGTCTATTTCGCTTTTTGACATATCTGCAAGTTCAGCTATACCCGATGAAGAGGGCAAAAGAGAAAATTTATCACCGCTTTCTTCGGTGAGTGGGACTACCGCGGATTTTGCATCTATTGTGCCTGCTACAATATCTTGTATATTATATTTTGGCGCAATGCCCAAAAGCACGTCTAAGTTTGCCAAGCCAAGGTCACAGTCAAAAAGAAGTGTCGGGTAATCGTCTTGCGCAAGAGCAAAGCCAAGGTTGAGTGCTATATTACTTTTACCTACGCCGCCTTTGCCGCTCATCACAGCAATACTGAGAGTTTTATTTGTTGATTCTGACATAATGTATTCACTTATTTTTATAATGTTCCGAAAAAGAGAAATTGCTTCTCGTGCACTTCGACAAGGCATTTGCTATTTTGTATTTTGAGCAATGCCTGCTGTTCTTCTATTTTCTTCTTTGCTTCGTCGATAATTGGACTTGAATCGATAGCATTGAGATCTATTTTCATTGTGAACCAGTCATCGTAGTGCTGAGTTTTTACAACCTCTTGCCACGACTCAAGATCGGCTGTGGGAATACAGCGCACGAGAGCCACACAACTTTCGCCACAATGATTGTTTTCTGCGCATTGCTTTATCATAGCTTCAAGATTGCTTACAGTTTCAGACAGTGCGCTTTGTTCTTGATTTTCTTGTTCTTCTTGATTATTTAGCATTATTGGTTCATTCCTTGTTCATAACTAAACAGAAGATAGTCATTGATAAATGTTTGAATATTTCCGTCCAACACAGCGTCAACATCACTCATTTGTGTATTTGTTCTGTGATCCTTTATCAATCGGTGCGGTTGCAGTGTATATGTGCGAATTTGACTGCCGAATGCGATGGCATTTTTTTCGGCATATCCCGCTTGTTTCACCATATCCCTTTTCTTGCGTTCAAAGTCGTATAAACGTGCTTTTAAAAGACGCATGGCAAACTCTTTATTCGAATGTTGCGATTTTTCGTTCTGACATTGAGCGACAATTCCTGTGGGAATGTGTGTTATACGCACAGCAGATTCCGTTTTGTTCACATGCTGACCGCCTGCCCCCGAAGCCCTATAGACATCGATACGCAAATCGCTTTCTTGCACGTCGATTTGAATATCATCGCCGACATCGGGCAAAACATCAACTGAAGCAAAAGAGGTGTGTCTTTTGCCCGAAGCATCAAAGGGGGAAATACGTATAAGCCTGTGTATACCTTTTTCAGATTTCAAATAACCATACGCATATAAACCCGAAATACGCATGGTAACACTTTTTATTCCTGCTTCATCGCCTGCGAGATAGTCTAAAAACTCCACTTTATATTCTTTTCTGTCGGCATAGCGAATATACATACGTTCAAGCATTTCTGCCCAATCCTGCGCTTCCGTACCGCCTGCTCCGGGGTGGATTTCTAAAATAGCATCTTTTACATCGTCTTCATGCGAAAGAAGTAGGGCAAGTTTTGTATTCTGAATACGAGTATCGAGTAAATCAAGTGCATTATCAAGCGCAAGAAGTGCATCTTCTTCACCTTCTTCGGCAAAAACAAGCCAATCTTTAGTGTCTGTATACGCTTGTTGTAGGTCGAGATAATTTGCTTGACTCGCTTCAAGAATACTTTTTTCACGCATAAGTGCAGTCATTTTTTCAGTATCGTTCCACAATTGTGGCTTACTGATTTCTTTTTCTATAAGAACGAGCTTTTCTTGGATACCATGAAGGTCAAAGTCGCCCCCAAAGAGAGAGAAATGCTTGCTCATTAAGTAGAAATTTCGATTTTAATTCAACAAGTTGTATCATTTTTTTGGCTCACTTCTTTTTTTCATAAAAAGTATATACAAGAAAATTAAAAAGAGCAAGTTCATAATATAAGAGAAAAACGGATTGATGTAATGATAAATGGTTTTATCGCTAAGATACCCAACAGCTGCCATTCTGGTTGATTCAATAAAAAGCCCCGTACTTGCATAGATTTGTCCATATGGATTGATAAAAGCACTTATGCCTGTGTTTGTTGAACGCACAAGATAACGATTTTGCTCAATAGCCCTCAATGTAGTAATATCTAAGTGCTGACTTGCCGCCGAAGTATAGCCATACCACGCATCGTTACTGACATTAATAAGCACTTGTGCTCCATTTGCTACTTGCTCTTGAGCCAAATCTGAAAATGTGCTTTCATAACAAATCAATGCGCCAAGTATTGCTTTATTGCGATACATGAGTGGATTTTGTGCTTCTTGTGGGGTAAATCCGCCAAAACCTTGTAGAAGTGGCGCAAATATTTCCCAGTCAAGCACAGGCGGAAGATATTCGCCAAAGGGAAGAAGGTGTTGCTTTGAATAAAGGTATGGATTTGAAATATCATAGGGTAAAGCTTCAAGATTTCTTTGTTTGTCTATCACATAAAGAGAGTTGTAAATATTAGGCATTTGCCCTGCTTGCGACAAACTGCTTTCGGGAAAAGTATAAGTTACACCACCAACAAGCATAACAACATCATTTCTGTGTGCAAATTGAAATAATCTTTCGCGGTAGTCATATTCTTCTTGAATATAAAATGGCATAGAAGTTTCGGGGAAAACAATCACATCAATAGAACGTTCGAGCACATGCCCTCGGTTCACCCCGTCTTGTGCAAGCCTTAAATATTTATCAAGTGTGACCCCTTGCATTTCGGGAACCCATTTTTCAGATTGATCTACATTCCCTTGAACAACCAAATAATATTCGTACTTTCCTGCTTCTATAGGCTGTTCTATGCGGTAATACCCATACCCGACAAGCCCTAAAAGAATCATCAAACCTAAAATTTGCACTTTCATATTTCTGTTGAAAAATGAACAGCCAATACATGCAAACAAAGCTGATAACCCCGTCATGCCGACGATACTCGCCCCTTGAACCAATACAGGGAATGCTGCATTTGCGGAGGCAAGATTGAGCCATGTAAGCCCCGTGAGAAACCAAGAGCGAAACCATTCCAAGAAAAACCACGCAAAGAATACAAATATAATTCTAAAGATAGGCGTTTTCGATTTCGCCTTATACATGAGATAGCTGAAAGTACCTGCGTACAATCCAAAATAAACTCCCACACAAACAGGCACAGGAAGCGCTAAAATCCAAGGAAAGAAAGCGTATTCGCGTAAAGGCACAACAAGCCAATACAAACAAGCACTCGCTCCTATAACACCTGTTCCGAAGCCAAAAAAGAAAGCTTGCTTACCGCTACATGCGTGAAGCCCGATAAGATAGAGTGCGGCAGGATAAAATATTGCCAACAAAGGAATGTGGATAATGGGATTCGCCGTTCCCAAAAACAGCGAAATCGCACCAAACAACATATAGAGTATATTTCTTTTTGTCATATCAAAAAATCACGAAGCCGCCGCAAGCTTTTTTGCACCATTATAGTCAAACTTGCCTGTTCCGAGAATAGGTGCGTTTTTCACATTTAGAATTTTTTTCGGAGTCCACAATGAAGGATGCCCCATACTTGCAAAGTGTGTGGCGATTTTACCTGTTGTGATATCATTCTTTTCAACAATAAGTACAATAATTTCGCCTTTTTTATCATCGGGAATGGAAACAACACCGTACACAAAACCGTCTAGGATAGGGTTGAGAGCTTGCTCAACAGCGGCAAGAGAAACCATTTCTCCGCCTATTTTTGCAAATCTTTTCGCTCTGCCTTTGATATAAATAAAGTTTTCGTCGTCCACTTCCACTATATCGCCCAAATCGTGCCAACCATCGTGCGGGGGTTCCAATTCACCGGGAGCTGAGTGGCGCATATAGCCCATCATAATATTATCTCCCCTCACACAAAGACTGCCGCCTTTTTCAATACCTTCAATCGGCAGAAGCTTATATTCCATACCGGGTAAAAGTTTTCCGACGCTGTGTTTTCTTTTATTTGCGGGCGTATTCACGCTGACAACAGGCGAAGTTTCGGTTGCGCCGTATCCTTCAAGAATATTCGCATTGAATTTTTGTTCGTATGTTTCGATAGTTGTATCTCTTAATTTTTCGGCGCCTGCAATGATATATCGAGCATTAAAGAAGTCATAAGGTTTTCCGTATCTGGCATAACCTGTCAAGAAAGTATCTGTCGCACAGATGAATGTCGAAAGGCTCTCATAAAAGAGTTGCGGAACAATTCTGTAGTGCAGCGGGGAGGGATAAAAGAACACTTTCATACCGTTCAAAATAGGAAGAAGTGTGCCTACCGTCAAACCAAAAGTGTGGAAAATAGGCAAACAATTGAAAAATCTATCCGCTGTGGTCACGGTAATAATTGCAAACACCTGTTCATGATTTGACTTCACATTTTTGTGTGACATCACCACAGCCTTGGGTATGCCCTCAGAGCCGGAAGTATACAGCGTTGCCACGGGTTCATTGGGATCAATTTTAGGCACCCACAAAAATGTTGTTTTAAGAAGTGCTTTTATCAATACTGTTTTAGGAATTTTTGCGGCAATATCTTCCATATATATCAGGCGAATATTAGCAGCTATTAGAGCTTCTTCCACTGCGCCGAGTTCTGCCAATTGGATGAATTTCCGAGAAGTAACAACACTTTTTACCTTCGTTGTTTGACAAGTAATAACAATCGTGTCTTTACCCGAAGAAAAATTCAGCATTGCCGGCACGTGCTTATACATGTGAAAGCCAAAAAATGCCACAGCACAAGCTAATGAGTTCGGCAACATCAAACCCACATCTTTTTCATCACGAATATGTGCATGCAAAGCTCCGCCAAGAGCCTGCGCTTTCAAAAAAAGCGTTTTGTAGGAAATGGGTTTTCTGTCTTGATCTTCGGCAATAATTTTATTTTTACCGTTCATTTTCATTGCCAGTACAAGTGAATCGAGAATACTTACATTCAAGTCAGCACCTTTATAGCGCAAGTCAGACATGAGCGAGTGCAAGTGTGAAGCAAGTAATTTTCTTCTTTCTTTCGCCGAAGCAAGCGGCATTTCTTCTATTTCTTGCAAAGGAAGCACAGTGAGCGTTATTTTAGGAAAGGCAAACAGTTTTGTTTTGTGGTGAAAATAAGAAAAAGAGGAGTATTGCGCACCGTCAATAAGAATCGGGCAAAGCTTTGCCTTTGTTTTGGCAACAATAAGAGCAGTTGCTTCATACACCTGCATAAGCGCGGGATTTGTGTTGAACTGCTTCTCGTGAAACACCATACAATGCGAATCTTCTTTAAGCGCATTGATAATTCCTTTGGTTGAAGTAGGCGAACTGAAATCCACTTCAATAATATTTGCAAGTTTATAGAGGGGGCGCACATACCATTTTTGTGCGATGCCTTTATCAAGGATATAGGTCATTTTTTGTGGCAAAAAAGCCGCTAACAAGATAGGGTCGAGTAATGAACTCGGATTTATAAAATATAAAACTTTTTCATTTGGTGGGGGGTAGTTTTCCATACCCTTTACACGGACACGATAAAAAATCTTTAAAAGAGTTTTTAAAATATTTTTATTAAACATATATTCCTCAAAATATAAAAACTTACAACTTATATTTCTTGAGACTGTTCTTTTTGGGCTTGCTCCAGTCTTTTTTGCTCTTTGACCTTAGCCAGCCTTTGCTGCTGAAACTGTTCTCGTTGTTGCTTTGCATTGTCTAGCATAGTTTCACGCCTTTTGTCAAAAACTAAGACGGTACTTAAAATTGCTATGCCCAGTGCTGTTGCCGACACAACCCCCACAAGCACTCTTTGCAAATCCCAAAAGTTTGCTGTTATCAACCTTTGCAACCACGAAAGCCCAATGCTTCCGCCAAAAAACGTCACTACCACAACAAAAACAAAAGAAACCACCAAGCACACAATTTCCACCCAGAGGAATGTTTTGAGCAAAAGCAAAACAAACAAAGTAACGTCGCGAATTGTGCGGATAAAAGTGAGCTGTACTTCCAAGCGACCTAAAAGTTCTTGCGTTGTTTCAACATAGGTTTTGGCACGTTTGAAGTTTTCCGGAGTGTTAAAATTTGATGTGAAAGCCCAATTGAGAATAGTGGCACATTCATTAAAATCTTTGTTGAACTTCACAAGTGTATTGGGAAAAGGAAACCACGATGCTTCATCGCGCACAACTTCAAGTGACGATAAAAATCCTTTGAATGTATTTTTCAGCTCTTCAAGTTCTCTAGTGCGTAAGCGGCTTATTTCCTCTTCAAGCTTTGGTCTGATATTTACAATTGTCTGAAAAGCCAAATAGTTGCGCACCTCAAGAGCATTAATAAGCTCTTGAATTTTTGTACGAATTATTGAAGCAATAGGGTGATCGGTGAAAAACCACTCATCCACTTCACGCAAAAGCGCTGCCACCCTCCCCTTTTCAAGAGCCGACTGTTCAAGCGCTTCAAGCCATGACGGGTAAAGCATTGCCATAATAGGCAAATGCCCTCTTTCAAGCTCGGGATCCAAAAGGATTTTATTAAACACAGAAGGCGTTTCCTTTATAACTTCCAGCATGCGCCCTTGTATTTGCTCGGCAAAACCCATTTTTACTCGGCATACCAAGCGACGATACGCAGGTTCCGGCCAATAGGGCAGAATTTTTTGTGTGCTGTTATATAATTCCATAGCATCATCAAAACGACCTGTTATTTCGTGTGTGCGTGCCATAAGAAAGTAATGCCACGCTTGATGGAGTATGGAAGATGTATGCGATTCAGCCTCTTTCCAGTGGCGCAATCCCCCTTGATAGTCATTTTTTTCTATAGAAATGAAGCCGAGCAAAGATTTTAATCGCCAATCTCGTGGGTTTGCTACTGAGGCATTAACCACTTCTTTTTCGATTGAACGCACATCTTTTGCATCTGTATTTCTTAATCTTTTCAGTAAATCCCAACATTGGCTTTCTTCACGATATGCAGATGGATCGGCAGGGGAGTCGATTTCCTTTCCCGAAAGCAACCAAATTCTTTCCATGCTTCGCAATTGAATAATGCTGTTAATTGAAAAAACACCTTCCAGAACTTGCGAAGTAATACTTTCCTCTGCAAGTATTTTTTTAAAAGCTTTCACGCCGTCTTTGCTGAGCTGAACTTCCGCCGCACGAAAAGTTTCGTTGATGGCATCTATATCCACATTGCTGAAATCTTGCCAGAACGTGAGAGAAGATTCTGCCATAGATTTACTTGGGCATTGTGCCGATTCGTGCGATTTTATTCCGCAATAAAAACAGCCATTTTGATTGCCTGACACAAATTTATCAGGCAAAAGCACCGGAATTCTGTTCGCTTGAAAAGAATAGCTGTCGTGTACAACCGTGCACCATTGGGAAATAGAGCTTTTTCCGCTTGAGAAGTTTAAATCCTGAATATGAAAACCTTCGCCTAAAAGATAGGCGTTTCTATAGTTCATATAAGGAAAGTTTGGCGTAAGTGCATCCCACTGCACATTAATTTTTTGCGGCAACTCATTATTGAAGTTCAAACCTTTTTTATCCACAAGCGCGCTTACGCAAGGCCAATATTTATCGGGTGTATTATCTTTTATGCTGAAAAGCGTTGTCACAAGTTCTCGTGTCCATTCCCTGAGCATACTTAAATGCTCTATAGGCACAACAAGGTAAGTATCAAAAAGCGAATAGCGCACCTTTACCCTTTGCAAGATTGCCTCTATTTCAGCAAACATATAGCGCCAACCGGCTTGAAAGTTTTTATCAAGCTGATTTCCCAAAGGGTGAATTATACAATACCAACCTTGTGAAGATGCATAGGGCAAGCGTGTATCTGCCGTCATCTTTCCCCATTTTGATGGGCTGAGCTTTGAACGAACCAATTCAGGCAAGCTTGCAATGTTGGAATCATAAGTCAAACCGGGGTAATTTCCACCCGCCACTTGTAATTCGGGGTGCACTAATACAGTAAGTTTTTCGCCTTGTAAATTGAAGGTTTGTTTTGCAATTTTATCCTCAATCTGCAAGGAAAGGTTTTTTTGTGTGTCAACAACAAGACTTGTAGGAAAAGCTTCAACAAGCATTGCCGTAGGATTAAATTTCACCCATACAGACAATTTCGCCAAAGCCAAAAGAACTTCCGTTGAAAAGAAGAACCACAAACTTTGCCCGTCCACTGTAATAACAGGCACGCCTCCATAATCTTGGAAGATTTGTGTTACATCGGGAGGTAAAATATTTTCCCACGTAAACCAAATGCCATAGCCCTCAGTTATGATGGAAACATTGTGTTCATCAGGAATTACAAAAGAATTTATAAGATCGGCAATACTTTTCATTTTTCACCTTTACAAACCGCATACTTTATATATATACTATTTTTACAACATTCGTCAAACGGAGGAATTATCAATGGATTTAAGCAAAAAACTTGCAGAAATAAAACAATTACCGGGCTTTACTGAAAATGTCGGTATGATTTTAATACATAACGGAACCGTACGTGAATGGTCTCGCAATGACCACTCTAAAGTATTATCGGTAAAAGTGCAACCAAACCATAGGCGTATACAAGAAATTTGTGACGAAATTGAAAAAAGAGAGGGAATCTTCAAGGCCTTCGCCCACGCAAATAGCGGCGAACTTATGCCCGGCGACGATTTGCTCTATCTCATAGTCGCAGGCGATATCCGCGAAAACGTCAAACCTGCCCTCTCCGACTTCCTCGATATAGTCAAAAAAGAAGGCGTGGTTAAACAAGAAATTCTTGCGTAAGTTAAGATGATGTTGACAGAAATAGTATTTGTCTCCGACGGGCAAAGGGGATAATCCCCTTTGCAAACCCTGTTATGAAGTTTTCCGAAATAAAACTATCACATATCTCATTGAAATAGCATATGTAGTAAACTTTAAAATTATATTTCTTTTTGTGAGCTTGCGAACAAAAAGTAATAGGGTTTCTCAAGGGGGTTACCCCCTTGAGCCCCGCCGGAGGCGAATCATATTCATGTCAACATCATTTAAAATTATTTTATAAAACGGAGGTTTAGAATGTCTGTAGATTTAAAACAGCTTATCAACACTGAACTTGTGTATAACAAGAATGAAAAACTTATTTTAAAAACACTTTCGCGCATGCTTGATGAAAACGACGGCAGGTTGTCACTCTTCACAGAAAAGGATTTTCGTGATGTTTTTGCGCATGCCAACAATCACCTCAATCCAAAATACGTACAAAAGGGTACTATTGTTGTGCAGGACGATGTTGCAAGAGATGATGTGGAAGATGCTGTCAACAACGCCATTGATGTTGTTTTGAGCAATCCTAAATTGTAATTTTTTGCTATTCGTTTTCAAGATAGTTATTCAGTATGAACCAAATCTATACGTGTGAAGATACAAATAAAATGCGCCTCGATGCTTTTTTGGCACAGCAGGCGGACATTTCTCGCGTGCAAGCAAAAAAAGCTATAGATGAGGGGCTTTGTCTTGTGCGTGGCGCAAAGGTTAAACCAAATTACAAAGTGCAAAAAGATGATACTGTTTCTTATACACAAATTCTCGTAAATTCAGAACTTGAGGCAGAAGAAGGACATCTTGAAATCTTGTATCGCGACAATGATTATGTGATTATAAACAAACCGCCAAATCTTACAGTGCATCCTTCACCCTCTCAAGAAAGCGGAACTCTTGTGCATATTTTACTCTCTCACTTTCCCTCACTTAAAGAAATGGAGGGTTTAAGGCCCGGTATTGTGCACAGAATTGACAAAGACACGAGCGGAATTTTAGTCATTGCTTTACACGATAAAGCCCGCAGAGCTTTGAGCGAGAGCTTTGCACAAAGGCAAGTGCATAAAGAATATCTTGCGCTTGTACACAATATCCCTAAAGACGGGCAAGGACAAGTTATCGACTTACCCATCGGTAGGCACGAAAGCCAAAAAACAAAGATGGCTGTTTCAAAAAACGGTAAAAACGCTTTGACAGAATTTAAGGTTATCCATGCAGATACCAGAAGAAATTATGCGCTGCTTGGTGTTCGCATACACACGGGCAGAACGCACCAGATAAGGGTTCACCTCTCACACAGCGGGCTTCCTCTTTGGGGCGACAAAACTTATACGGCAAAAATTTTAAAACCCATTCCCTCTGCTTTGCAAGGTGTTGCAAAAAGGCAAATGCTCCATGCATGGAAAATTAGTTTTATACAACCCATCACGAATGAAGAAATTTCAATAACTTGTGATATTCCACAAGATATGCAAATGTGTTTGGACAGGTTGAAAGCACAAACAAAGAAATATATTGTTACGGGAAATGCGGGCTCGGGCAAATCGCTTATACTTCAATTTGCCAAAGAAGCGGGTTATCCCATATTCAGCGCCGATGCGTATGTAAGTTCTCTTTATCAAAAAGATGCCGCAGGAACGTTTTTACTTTCACGAACTTTCGGGGAAGAAATTCTGGGAAAGGACGGCGCAATCGACAAAAAAATTCTTTCAGAACACATGCAGGAAGAAGAAAGCCGTAAAAAAATTGAAAAAATAATCCACCCTCTTGTCTATAAAGCCATGGAAGAATTTTTTGAAAAGTGCGTGGAAGAAGTGCACGTTAAAGCTTTTGCGGAAATCCCCCTTTATTTTGAATCGGGCGCAGTTGACAATCAATACACAACACTTTGTGTGTGGACAGAAGAAGATATTCGCCATAAAAGACTTCAAGAAAGAGGTTGGAGTGAAGATTCAATTTCTTTTTTCGACAATTTACAATTTTCGAGTGAAGAAAAAAAGCAACTGTCGGATATATGCTTAGAGAATTCGACGACAATAGACGATTTGAAAAAAATTTTTGAGAATACTATCTAACTTTCCGATTGCAGAAATAGTGGCGGCAAACATTCCATATCAGAAATGTGCGCACGTACAAGCTTGCCCTTATATTCAGCAAGGGCCAACATAAATATTGCACTGCTTTCCTTATTTTTATGCACGAATTGCACTTTTTTCAGCACAAATCCGTTATGAGTAAGCGATGCGCACACTCTTTCCAAACGCTGCGGAATTGTTATAAATGCAAGCAAACCACGCTCTTTTACAAAATATTTTGCGCTGCTAAAAAAAAGAGTATATGTGTTTTCATCGCCAAAAAGTGCACGTAATTTCATATCTTCTTGCGGAAGTTTCCCTTGTGACTTCAATAGCCACGGCGGATTGCACACAACCAAGTCGCAATTATTTTTGAATTGTTTGATTTCTTCGCTCTGCGTTTTCGGCAGATTCACTAAATCTTCTTCAACAAAAATAATATTTTCTGTGCAATTATAAAGCTTTGCATTTTCTTTTGCACTTTGGAGTAATGAAGTATCAAAATCAAGCGCAAGTGCTTTCATGTTTTTCTTTTTTTTCAGTATTTCAAGCGCAACAACACCGCAACCTGTGCCAAGTTCGACAAATGTCTGCACATTTTCAAGCGGAGCAAATTGCGCAAGAAGAAGGGCATCAGTTGAAAATTTATGTGAATGTTCGTGCTGATTGAGAGTAAATTTTTTCATGGCTACAGTCGGAACAGTGTTCTTGCATTGTCACCACATTGTGTCCAAAGTTCATCGAGGGGAACATTTCTGCACTCGGCAATTACTTTTGCTGTAAGGGCAACAAGGCAAGGCTCATTTCTTTGCCCTCTCCAGCCTTGCGGAGAAAGGAAGGGGCAATCTGTTTCAATCATTAATTTATCTGTTGGGATATGAATAATATCTGCACGGGCTTCTTTGTTGGCCGGATAGGTAATTGCACCGGGCACTGAAATATACCAGCCTCTTTTGTTTAATTCATCGATTTGCGCTTTATTTCCACAAAAACAATGCCATACGAGAGGATAGTCCTTAAAGTGCAATTCATCGAGCACAGCAATGGTTTCGTCAAAAGCTTCTCGGGAATGGACAACAACTGGCAAATCGCACTCTTTTGCAAGCTGTAACTGCTCTCTGAAAACTTTGTTTTGCTGTTCAATGGTTGCTTTATTTATATAAAAATCGAGTCCGATTTCTCCGACGGCCTTCATTCTTTTGTCATTTTCTAAAATAGTCCGCAATTCTTCAATACTGTTTGCATGATATTTCTCTTCGGTATCATTCGGGTGAATACCTATAGTGAAGAAAACATTGGGATGATTGTCAAATAAATGTTTTGAAGCATAATACGATTCGGGTGAAAGAAATATTTGTCCGACATGGCTGATACCCGTATCATAAGCTCTTTGAAGAATGACTTCAATATCTTCAAGCATATTCGGATAAATGAGGTGTGCATGGCTGTCACAGCCCGTTTTGGGGAGATTATAGAGAAGAGTATCGGGAAAGGTTTGAGGCATGTTTTATCCTTTTTTGTATGCTGTATAGTAATTTCAGATGAAATTACTATCTTGACTGCGAAAGCAGGCAAGTACTGCGTAGGAATAAGTGCAATTTTATTGCACTGTTAAATGACGAAGCAAGTGTGCCTTTAATAAGTTGACAGTAGTGATGTCAACTTAAAATACTATACATTGAAGAATGAATTTATTTTCTTCCGTATTGTTTTTGCCATTCACTGAGAAAGAGCAATGATGTTTCTAAGGGGTTGAGAACATGTGTTTGCTTTCGCAATTGGTATATCAATTCATCAAAGCCGACTGTGGGGGAAATATCCAATTTCTTTGTAAGGGCGACAAACTCTTCTTTCAAATCATCGGGAAGTATCTCAAGCGCAGTTTCATCGTAAATTTCTTTGCGTATGGGCGGATTTATAATTTCGAGCATGGTTTTCATTCTGTGCGCATAGGTATGCTCTTTAAGAACTCTTGCCCTTGCTCTTTGGGCAATTTCTTGTCGCTCTTGTTCATGCGCAAGGTAGTAATCTATAATTTCAGGCACTTCCGCAAAATTTTCAAAGGTTACCAATTCTCTGTCAAAGCCCTCTTCTGTATTAAATAGTTCAGGCATAAGGCTTCGAGTATCAACAAGTTGGAATGCTCCCATGCTTGCAAGCTCAAAGGTGCGAGGATTTACAAAATCGCCTTGCTCGCTATTCTTTGTGTGTATGCTTGAATGAAGGTTGATATTAATTTTTGTTGCATTATAGACTTTTACAGAAGTTTGCGGATCTACTCGAGCGCCTTTATTTTGCAGATAAGGAGCTAAAATTGTATCATTCTCCCAATCCGAACCCCAAATTTTGAAATTATAGGAAAGGAGACGGCGAAATTCGTAACGCCTGTTTGCATAACCTGCACCCAAAAAAGCCACATCAGCACAGTATTTTGTGTAATCTTGCACAGACAAATCTAATTGTTTATGGAAAGAGGGTAAGGCCCCTAAGGGTAAATAATGCGCGCTCTCATGTCCATTTTCTCCACTAAGAAGCGAAAGAAAAGGTTCTTTTTGGATAACGAAAAAGTGCGTATACAGCTTTGCATACGCGCGCCAATAGGTAAAAAGCTTATAATCTTCAACAAACCACATAGCTGTTGGAATATTATCTTTTTGCAATCTTTTCAATACGGCTCGGTTCATCGGCGCTTGTGCAAGGGCAAGTACAAGATCGGGTGCAAAAGTTTCCGCCTTTGCATACACCGCTTCCGCCATAAGATTTGCGAAAGAATTTTGCAAGAAATCGTTCTTATCAGCCGTTACATGTAAACCTTGAAGCGCAACAAAAGATGAGTGAAATTGTGAAGCTTCAAACACTTCTACTTTATGCCCCAATTCCTTGAGCGCGTGGATACAATATTCACCAATAGGTAATGATCCGCCGTATAAAGGCAAAACAACCAGTATTTTATAGCTTTGTTCGCTCTGTTCCATAATGAGCCCTCATAGAGTTAAGGTCGGTTCTGCGGAAAGAAATCTTTCATGTCAAATAAAGCACCCGCAAAAATGTCAACATCGGAAGTATGCGGCATTTCAACGCTATTGTGTCTATATTCAAACAAAAGCTTTCGTAAAATTTCTGCTTCATTGCGTGGATTTATTGTGCCCTCTTGCAAAGTATATGTCAAGCCTATCTCATCAAAATCACTTTGTAACATACAAAAATCAATAATTTCTTTTTGTGTTTTTCTGCTTGAAAGACGCGCAAGCAAGGCCGGAGAGGAAAACATTGTATGGCATTTTGTGTTGATGCATTTCATTCTTTCCACACAAGGAGCACAATGTGTGGTCGCTTGCACACATACATGCCCAAGTCCGTACGCTCCTGTTTCAAAGCAAAATGCCGAAGAACAGAAAAACGAAAGTGTCGGAACGCCTAAAAAAGCTGCACAATGTAAGCTTCCTGTATCGGGAGACACAAGCAAATCACACTCTTTTATTCGGCTAAATAATTCTTGCATATTTGTTTTTCCCACCAAATCCACACAATGCTCTTTAAGATTTTGCGGAAGTGATGAAAGAAATTCATGCGCTAAAGCATGTTCCGTTTGCGTGCCGAGAAGTATAAATTCAGCGCTCTCAAATCGACTTGCAAGCACTTTTATTATTTGCGCATAATCCCTCACAGGAACGGAACGGCGTAAATTCTGTCCTGCCAGTACAATTGCAATTGTAAATTTTCCCTGCCCTTTTTGCCAATGCAGCATTTTTTCATAAGCGGAGGGATTCACTTCACTTGCGGCGATAGGATTATCCGCAAAAAAAGTCCAATAATCGCAAATGTGCAGTGGGGCTTGGAAACGGTTATTCATATAACGAAACGCAAGGTTTGCCCAATTTGAGCGCAAATCTTGCCCCTCTTTAACAATATAGCCGCGCAAACATTCATGCGGAAAAAGACGTGCAAGCGCATAACTCAAAGGAGAATGGTTCAGCACAAAAACGTGTTCAAAAGCTTGTTCTTGCAAATACGCAAACAAAGCACGATTCTCTGTAAGCACAGAATACGTATCCGCCTTAAAGGCATGAAGAGCAAGCACTTGTACTTCTTCGCCATAGGCAAGGCGAGCAAGTGTTTCCTGCGTTTTATCCACACACAAGAAAACTTCGCCATCTTGTTGCAAGCTTTTAATAAGTCGTCTTGTTTGTAAAATATCGCCAAAACGCGCGAGTTGTATGACTAAATATTTACGCATTGTTGCACTTCACTACCGCTTTATGTTCAGCAGATTAATGTAAAACAAATAATAAGAATGTGCTTGAAACACGAAGAGGGGAAGGATACAACGAATCCCTCCCCTACAAATAAATTTGTATAAACAATTAAGCAGCAATAGGTTCGATATGAACACGCTTCATTGTTTTACGGTTACGCACGTATGTTTCGAAGCGAACAACGCCGTCGATTTTAGCAAAGAGTGTGAAGTCTCTGCCCATACCTACGTTATTTCCGGGATGAACTTTTGTGCCTAATTGGCGAACAAGTATATTACCGGCCAAAACATTTTGACCGCCGAAACGTTTAACGCCTCGTCTTTGTCCTATACTGTCGCGACCGTTACGAGAACTACCGCCAGCTTTTTTATGTGCCATGATAAACTCCTTGAGTTTGTAATGAAATTAAGCGCTGACAGCGTTAATTTCTAAAGTTGTATAGTCGTGACGGAAACCGCGCATTTTGCGAGAGTCATTTCTGCGCCATTTTTTAAACACACGAATTTTTTCACCACGATGGTGATCTACCACGGTTGCGCTTGCGCTTGCATTTTCAACAAGGGGCGCACCAACTTTCACAGTATCGCCACCTATCATAAGCACTTTGTCTAATGTAATGGTGCTGCCAACTTCGGCAGACATGCGATCGACAACTATTTTGCTGCCTTGCGCGACACGGTATTGCTTTCCTAAAATTTCTACTATTGCGTACATGTTATATAAACCTCCAACGAAAAGGAACAAAATATCTATCGCAGAAAATCACAACTGTCAAGAAATATTTGACCCAATATTTTTTTAATTTTATTTTTAGAACCATTTTCAAGCTTTTATATTGTTTTTTATAGTTATTTTTAAATTTTCCATAAAAAAATAAAAAAAAACATATTAAACCCCTTTTCAAATTTGAAAGCGAGATTATTTATGTGTAGTGTAAATTTTTCTTGTGAATCATTCAAGCAAAAATTTATAACTAAAAATTTGATTAATATTATTTTTATTCGGAGGAATATTCATGAACTTCAAACCATTAAACGACCGTGTACTTGTAAAACGTCTCGAAGTGGAAGAAAAAACAGCAGGCGGACTTTATATCCCTGATACCGCGAAGGAAAAACCTTCTCGTGGGCAAATCATCGCTGTAGGCACAGGGAAAGTAGGCGACAACGGAAAGCGTGTTGAACTTGAGGTTAAAGCCGGTGATAACGTATTATTCAGCAAATACGCCGGAACAGAAATCAAAATAGAAGGTGTTGAACACCTTATTATGCGTGAAGACGATATTCTTGCAATAATTGACTAATTATAATTTGTTTAGATACATTTAACATACACAGTTGCTTATTCTTTTTGAATAAGTACAAATATAAAAATAACACATTCTATGGAGAATAGAAAAAATGTCAGCAAAAGAAATTTTATTTGATGTAAAAGCTCGTGAAAAACTTTCCGCAGGTGTTGATAAACTTGCAAATGCCGTTAAAGTAACCCTCGGACCTAAAGGCCGTAACGTTGTTATCGAAAAATCATACGGCGCACCCGTAATCACAAAAGACGGCGTTTCCGTTGCAAAAGAAATTGAATTGGAAGATA
>CAYJPB010000028.1:0-6141 GCA_964371955.1 uncultured Desulfovibrionaceae bacterium
GTGCTATTCAAACCATCAGCCAGTCAACAAGATGGTACTGCATAATACCATTATGATTTGTATTTGCACCTACTCTGTCAAGTGTGAAGAGGATTTTCTCATTATGATCTTTGATTTTATCAAAAGAAGTGAGTTCTCTTTTTAACAGCCGTGGCACCAGATTTTTGGACAACACTTTAAGGTATCTAAGGTTTTCAAGCAGTCATCGGACAAAGGCGTTGGCGCGAGTGTTGTGATTGACATTTTATGCCCTCCTAGGTTTGCACCTTAACACATTGTCTCAATTTTGGGAACCACTTCTCACAATAGAAAACATATAAAACTATGTGCAAATGATGTGTAAGTCTTGACTTTTGACACAAGTTGCACTATATTCATTAAAAAGGAGAGAGAAATGCCCTCAACAAATATAACAATCCGCATGGACGATGAACTAAAGAAAGATTTTTCAAGCTTATGCGATGAAATAGGGCTTTCTGTTGGAACTGCTTTCACGCTTTTTGCAAAAACAGTAGTACGCGAAAGATGTATTCCCTTTGAACTTAAAGCCTCAACCCCCAATAAAGAAACGCTTGAAGCCATGCTTGAAGCCGAAAGAATCAGTAAAGACCCGTATTCAAAAAAATATAACAGTGTCGAAGAACTTTTTGAAGCGTTGAATTCTGATGTATAAAATAGCAACAACTTCAAAATTCAATAAGCAGTACAAAAAAGCCCTTAAACAAGGTTGCAACCCCAAGAAATTGCAAAATGTTGTTGAAATGCTTGCAAAAGGCGAAAAACTTCCTGCAAAGTATAAAGACCACTCACTTATTGGCAATTGGGTAGGACATAGGGAATGCCATATAGAACCGGACTGGCTATTGATTTATTATGTGAATAATGATGTACTTGTATTAACTCTTACGGCAACAGGTACGCATAGCGATTTATTTTGACAATTTCATGAACTGGCTGAAATTTTAGAAGTTTCAAGCCAAAGAATGCTACGATATAAAATGGAGAAAGTAACCCTACCCCCCCAATTCTTTGAAAAGCTCTTTCACCTCGGCTTTGATATACAATATATTATTACGGGCGTGCGGGTGTAAAACTTTCAGGGAAATATTAAAAAGGAAGTAAAACAGTAGAAGATTTTTATTAACTCAAGTATTTGTGGGCAAATCCACTCAAAGTGACTCACTTTTTAAATTGCATTTATAAATATCGAAGAAAACAGTATATTTTGCGCACAAAAAAGTTTATGTGGTTCAACATCACATAAACTTTTTTACTGGCGCAGGATAAGCAATCATCATGAGATCAGATACTCAAACCAACAATGGCGTCACAATCGTTGATATTGCAAGGTGAGACAATAACACAGAAGCTATCAATTGCTAGAGATGTAAGTGAGCAAAATTTCTATTTTTATTTCAATGATGTTTGTTCTCATAATGTATTCAGCTGTAACTCCTCAGAATAAAATACAAGAAAATTTTTAATCATTTGCCCTGATTTAGGTTCCAGGGCAAACGCAAGAAATTTTTCCCACAACAGCCACTCTTATAAAATGTAATTATTTTAGCATGTTGAAAATTTTCCTATTCCCCTTTTAAAATGTTTGCAAGAAAAGAAGGGTTACAAATTTATTGTACAACTATTTATTTTTATTTGATTTATTTTAATAAAAAATATTTTTACCCCCACTGCTACCCCCAATAAATATTAAGCCGATAATAGAAAAATATCACTTCCAAGTAAAGGTAGGTTGCTTTTTCTTAAGGGCACAATCTGTAAGAAATGAATTGATAAGTGTTTGATACGGAATATTCACTTCTTCTGAAAGATTTTTGAAATAATCCACAGTTGAAGAGTCCAAACGGATTGTTACGGTTGTTTTCTGTTGTTTCGTGTAAGGTTTTTTACGGCATTTGTAAAATCGTATTCTTCACGCATGGCTACTCCTTTGGTATGTATTTGCTTCATTCTTTGTCGCTTTTCTTGCAGATATAATTCTTATCTTTGTATCAGACTCACGGTAACAGTGACAAACAACAAGAATATTAGTGAATTGGCTGAGTCCAAGTAAAACGAAACGGTCTTCGTCTTCTGAGTGGTCAGGGTCATGTATTAATAAAGCCTCAACATCATCAAAAACACTTATTGCCTCTTCAAATAAGATATTATGCTTTTTAAGATTTGTTTGTGCTTTTGCACTGTCCCATTCAAAATACCTTGACTACTCCTTTGTGTAAATACATTGTAAATACTTTTTTTCTATCTGTCAAGAAGTTGATAGTTATTGTAAACATAAAAAAGGCTGAATCCCTTGCGGGTCAGCCTTATGTTTTTCTTTTCTGGAATATATGGAAATTTTGCGCATTTTGACCGATAGAGGCACAGAATACTGCGGACTTGTTGAAAAGCATGACTATCAGCTCTATTTGGCTGTAAATGCCATTGAGCACACAAAGACAAAAGCGCGTCATTCACGAACAAACGGGATATGCGAGCGTTTCCATAAAACTATTCTGCAAGAGTTTTATCAAGTTGTATTCAGAAAAAAGCTGTATACAAGTATTGAAGTTCTTCAAGAAGACCTTGACAAGTGGATAAACTGGTACAATAATGAACGAACACATCAAGGGAAGATGTGTTGCGGTAAAACTCCGATTCAAACATTTTTAGGTGGAAAGCACATCTGGGATGAAAAAGTTACCTTTCTAAATGTAGCGTAACTTAACCGTACAGGACAGCTCAAAAAACAGAGGATTATACGATTAAGTCTGGACTACTACATATAAAACAAGCTACATAGCCACAAAAAAAGCCCCCTAATTGGGGGCAGAAATTTGTTTTTTAGGAAGATTTTTTTATAAAAAAGCCATAACTCCGACAATCAAAGCCGTTTGAGCAAAAGCAATGCCTATAATCCATTTTAGAAGCTCATGCTTTGTTTCTGCAATTTCGTTTCTAAGTTCAGCAAGCCCCAATTGTAGATCTTGTTTGGTTGCAAACTCTTGAGCATTGATTATTTCTTCAAGAGCTTCTTTTTGTATAGTAGCTTGCACCCGTGCTTGTGCCTCAGGAACACCTGCTTCTTTCAGCTTTTCAAAGTATTTCAAACTATCAAATGTTATAGAAGTCATAATTTTCTCCTTGCTATGCTTGTACAGTAATCATTTTTATACGCTTTGACAAGTTAATTTTTCCATTGCTTTCTATAGTCATTCAAACTCAATTCATTTGCTCCGCCTGCATAGTTAGGGTCGTCGCTTTGCAATTCGTCATCTTCTCATTCGCATACTCCGCATATTTCATAGTTGCTATATTCCTCAATAGTGAGGTTTCCGCAACATTTACACGAATTATTTTTTTTCATATCTTTTATGATATAGTGCAAAAAAAGTGCTATTCAAACCATCAGCCAGTCAACAAGATGGTACTGCATAATACCATTATGGTTTGTATTTGAGCCTATTCTGTCAAGTGTGAGGAGGATTTTCTCATTATGATCTTTGATTTTATCAAAAGAAGTGAGTTCCCTTTTTCTCTCAAAATTGTGCGACATTTGTTATTTCTTGACAAATATCTCCCATTGGTGAGATACAAACTTTACAGATAATCTCCGCATTAAAAGGAACGAATAAACATGAAGAAAAAAACGAGCCGCCCAAACAATGCATTAATGCATGCAATACTCAATGATGACTTTGAAGCACTTATACAACTTGTAGGAAAAGGTGCTGAAATAAATGTAATGCTTCCAAACGGAACTACCCCATTAATGCTGGCAATTCAAGAAGGAAATTATGAAATTATCGAATATTTGCTGAATAATAATGCTGATATTGAAGCTAGAGACGACGATGATTGGAATCCCTTATTTTGCGCTATAGATTTAGGTAACATCGATATTGTGCACCTTCTGCTCGATAGAGGGGCGGATATTAATTCAACCATAAAAGAAGCAAAAGCTACTCCTCTTTATTTGGCTATACAAAATAAGCATACAGATATTGTGCAATTGCTTATTGAAGAAAATGTCGATATTTCTCAAAATCTTGCCGACGGATCAAATAATTTGGTCATTGCGGCGGCATTTGAAGCTATTGATATAGTTAAAATACTTCTTGAGAAAGGTATCGATCCAAATATTCGTCACAAAGATGAAATGACAGCTCTTATCGCTGCGGCACAAAACAATGACATTGCGATGGCGCGCTTACTTTTAGAATATGGTGCCGATATTAACGCCGCTAATAAAGATAATAGCACTCCTTTACATTTTGCTGTATATAACGAGCATGAAGAAATTGCAAAATTACTCCTTGAGAATAATGCCTCACTCGAAATGCGAAATATTCATGATTATACTCCGCTTTACTACTCTATTGAATTGAATAATACGGCAATTACAAAACTTCTTATAGAGAAAGGTGCTGATGTCAATGTAAAAAGCGTGAAAAAGAAATCAGAACTATCAGATGCTTTTAAAGCGCTATTTGACACACTACAAGAGAATATCGACTTTGATAAATTACTTTCTGATTTAGATGAAGAAGATCAGGCAATATTTGGTACTGATGACGCAATAGAAGACTCAGATGAAATAATAGACGACTCAGATGAAAACGTTGAAGCAAAAGAAGAATACGATTATTCCAAGTTACCACTCTATCTTGCCATTAGCCAAGGCAATGACGAAATTATGGAATTATTGCTCAACAATGGAGCTGAGGTAGATAATGATGACCATTCATTGGGAGATAAACTTCTGGATGGGGCTTTAATACATGACAATGTCGTGGCATTAAAGACCTTAATCGCTCATAATCTTGATATACAGAGAAAAGATAAGGTTCTTACCACAGCTCTTCATCGGGCAGCAGAGAGTTCAAGCCACAAAATAGCCGAATATTTGCTTGAGTTAGGTTTTAATGTAAATATAGCCGATAAAAATGGGCTAACTCCCTTACACTATGCTCTTGAAAGCGGAACGAGTGAAGTTGTTAAACTTTTGCTAGACAATGGGGCAGATATCAATAAAAAAGATGTAATGGGCTATTCGTCTTTTACCAATGCCGTCTATTCCGGAAACGATGAAGTTTTGCAATTGCTTCTTGACTATGGCGCAAATATCAACACCCAAACCAAAGACGGGGACACAGCGCTTATATTAGCTGTAAGAGACGGAATGGAACCTGTAATTCCTTTCTTGCTTGAAAACGGTGCAGATATCAATATACAAAATGCTAAGGGTTTTTCCGCCTTTATGTTTGCAGTTGACAGGCAACCAAGAAAAATCGTGGAAGAATTTCTTAGATATTCACCTGATTTAAGTCTTGCTACCATTAACGGTGAAACTGCTTTGTCAATAGCAAAAAGCAAAGGACATGCAAAATTAATAAAACTTTTGAAGAGAAGTTGTTCTCAAAATTGAGACAATGTGTTAAGGTTTGGCGCTTAGTTGAACAGTAGGGTATAAAACAACAAAACCTTCAAGCAATAAAAAAACCTCAAATACTTTCCACAAGTTTCTGAGGTTTTATGTATCACAAGTGTTTTTTTGAAAGATACTTGTATAGCAACAATCAATCTACTTTTGGTTTCCACGCGATATCATTGGTAGGTTGGCGGAAAAGAAATGCAAACACCATCAATACAGCAACAAAAACAAATTGCGCGCCGATTGCATACCAAGGCGACATGTTGTATATCGGTTCCATATGCATAATAGCAGGTATGATAATTGCGCTCGGAATAGAAAGAGCGTTTCCGTAAGCTGAGTAAATAGGAACTTGTGCCTTACCTGTCGGATCGACAAGTCGCAGCAATACAAATGCTGTACTGATTGTACCCGTTGCCGTACCAAAGAGAAAAGCAAAAGTTTCAACATCTTCTTCTTGCAATTTGCAACAATACCAATAGTACACGCTTGCAAGAACTATGGTGTATACCGTACATGAAATTAAGAAAGGAACAATATATTGCGCAACACTTCCCGCTTGAATACTGATAAATGTACCACAAACCAAGAAATCAACCAAGGTATTTGAAATTCTGTTGTTGATTCCGTTACACAATAAATGTCCCTTGCGTACTTTCACTAAGAACAAGCGTACAACAACAGCAGTGAGGAGGCACATTAAGAAGAAA
>CAYJPB010000028.1:6151-8621 GCA_964371955.1 uncultured Desulfovibrionaceae bacterium
TATTTTCAACTGTGCGGGAAGAACCAAGAATAAAATTACAGCAAGAATATATGTTACTAGGTATGTGCCTAAACCCAAAGCCAAGTGCCATGCAAGCACATCAATCGAGGTAGATGATGTTGTTTGCTTTCCGGCATCTTGAGTGTCAGAACACTCGTTATAAAATCCACATTCTTCTTCTTCAGATGGGCAACTGAGCACATCAAGTTTTTTCTTGCGTGTGATGATATTGAGCATGATAACACCAATAATAATCGCCACAGCAAAGCCCATTGCGCCGCCTGCCAAAGCAAAGTCCGGCAAACCTGTATAGCTTGTTGCAGCTGCCCAAATATTAGCAATTGTCAAAGCTTGCCCCGGACCTGTCATAAAGCCGTATGCACTGAGCGACCCCATTGTTGCAGGTCCTGTATTAAGCCCGATTGTTGCCAATACTGCTGTTGTAAGCATAGCAAAAGCCATGCCGGCGTTTGCACCTGCCCCTTGCACACCAAAAAACCAAACCACTCTCTTACCCATTGCGCCTACACTTTTTGATGTGGCAGGCATCTTTAGCCCGACATACACAAATGTAATATTGAATAAATGGTATACAATAAGTTGCATGGTGTGGCTGTTTATCGGGAAGTTGGTCATGCTGATAAGTCCGCTCGATTGAAACAGCAAACCAACCACACCACCGACAATACAAGAGGGAATAAGATATTTTTTAATAGGAGGAAAAGCCGCGCGAATAAACATGCCGACGAGTAAGAAAACGCCAATCCAACCGAATGTTACTACGCCACTAAAGGCAACTGGAGCGATAGGAGGTAATGTTAAATCTGTCATATTAAGTCCTTATTTATTTTATAGCGAGTGATAGTTCATATCGTTCAAAATTATAGTACAATTTTATATATTAGCATGTCAGCTATAATTCAGAATGAAGTGATTAAACAGTTATATTAAGCCATAACTTCCAGTTCAGTCATAAATTCACGCAAGGTATCGTACATCTTTCTTGCGATTTCAGGATGCTTATCCACAACATTGTTGAGTTGGAAAGGATCGTTTTTGCGATCGTAAAGTTCATCTTTTTCAGGTACTTCAGATGTACTTGTAGGTGTACATGTCCATTGGTCGGCACTGTCAAGCGAAGCGGATTCTTTATAACGCTGCTCGACAGATTTTTCTTTTTCTGCCTCAGCACTCAATTTCATTGTGTCGGTAACAGTTATACCTTTTCCGCCTGCGGCGGTAATGTGCGAATAATCAACCTCAATAAAGTCTGCGCCCCAGTTAGGATCTATTTCTGTTTTGCGCCAGTGAATATACGACCAATCTTCGGTATAAATTGACCATGAGAAAGGATAGTAACCTGCAATGGCAAAGTCACGCACTTTTTCTACTTCTCCTCTACACATAGGCAATAAGCTTTTGCCTTGCATATCTGGGTGAACGCCGATTCCGAGCCAATCACATACGGTTGGTGCAACGTCGCAAGACTGCACAAAACCTGCCAATCTTTGCCCTGCTTTAATGCCCGGCGCACGTAAAAGCATGGGTGTGTGTACCAATTCTTCATAAGGCCAAGGGCGACATTTACGCATAAGCCCGTGTCCATGTTCGGCATTACCCATTGGTTCACCGTGATCGGAAACCATCATAAGTAATGTGTTTTCTTCAAATCCAAGTCTGCGCATTGCGTCCATAAGCTTACCCAAGTATTTATCGCACAGTGTCACAAGTTCTGCATAAAGCATGCGAACGTGATTGAGTTGGGCTTCTGTATATAAGCCCTCAACAAGATCGGGGAAAGGCAAAATTTCGTCTTTTCCGGTGTAATCGGGATTGTAAGGGCATTTCATATCAGGATCGTATACTGATGGCGGATCCCAAGGTTCGTGCGGATCGAATGAGTCTATCCAAAGATAGAATTGCTTATTTCTGTCTACTTGTTCCAAATATTCAATGGCTTTTGTCATTGTTTTTGCGACATAGCGGTTTTCTTCTTTACCGCCACCGTTTTGGCGTTGACGGAGGTAGTTTGCTGTTTCTATAAGTGTGACCTCTGCCGCTTTTGGGCTTGTACGTTTTTCAAAAGCCTGTAAGCTTACTTCGTCGACATAATCTCTGGGGTCGTAGTGGATGAGTGGATCGTGTTCGTAATAGGCATCGTCCGCTTCATGTCCATGCGTGAACCATACCTTATCAAATGCACGTGTATAGCCGAATTTTGGCAGACGATACATGGGACAATCAAAAATAAGCGCTGTGTCGATAGGACGCCCCCAACAAAGGTCGGCAATAGTTGTATCTTCCATAGTGAGTGCTGTCCAGCCGCTGTAAGGCAAAGTGAAGCGCCCTGTGTGCATGGCACGACGACAAGGCACGGTGGGCAAACCTTCGGTATAACAGTTCTCAAACAAAACACCTTCACGGGCTAATCTGTCCATGTTAGGGGTTTTCATCCATGTGTTACCGTATG
>CAYJPB010000028.1:8631-19804 GCA_964371955.1 uncultured Desulfovibrionaceae bacterium
TATGCGCCCACATAGTTAAACTGAAGTGAGTCAAACATTAATACGATTGCATTTTTAATCATAACTATTTCCTTTTATTTCATTGGAATTATTTCTCTGTCAGTGAAGAAATAATTCCAATTTTAGATATTTTTAGTTTATTACAGAAAGTTCTGTCATAAATTCGCGAAGCGTATCGAACATTTTTCTTGCAATTTCCGGTTCTTTATCAATGATATTACTAAGCTGGAACGGATCATTTTTGCGATCATACAACTCATCTTTTTCCGGCACATCAACTTTTGCACCCGGAGTACATGTCCATTGTTCTTCACCGTCAAGAGTTGCGGCATCAACATAACGAGTTGCTGCGTCTTTCTTTTCGCCGGCTATCCCTTCACACATTTCAAGAATCGTTTTACCGCCGCCTGTAGCGAGGTGAGAGCTTGTTTCAAGCGTTGTTTCGTTATAAAAATCAAGCATCATGCTATTATTCTCAACTTTATTTACCCAGTGGATATAGGAATAGTCATCATTGATGATTGCCCATGAATATTTATGGTATCCTGCGATAGCAAAATCACGTACTTTTTCTACTTCT
This sequence comes from uncultured Desulfovibrionaceae bacterium, assembly GCA_964371955.1. Taxonomy (GTDB): domain Bacteria; phylum Desulfobacterota; class Desulfovibrionia; order Desulfovibrionales; family Desulfovibrionaceae; genus CAYJAZ01. The sequence continues at coordinate 9,212 of CAYJPB010000028.1, forward strand.
CCTCTACACATGGGGAGCAAGCTCTTTCCTTGCATGTCAGGGTGAACACCGATTCCAAGCCAATCACACACAGTCGGAGCAACATCACAAGACTGTACATAACCTTTCAAACGTTGCCCTGCTTTAATTCCGGGGGCTCGCAAGAGCATAGGAGTGTGCACCAACTCTTCATAAGGCCACGGGCGTACTTTACGCATCAAGCCATGCCCGTGCTCTCCATTACCCAATGGTTCACCATGGTCTGAAACCATCATAATAAGGGTGTTTTGATTCAAACCCAATCTATCCATTGCGTCTAAAAGCTTGCCGAGATATGTGTCGCATACGGTAACAAGTTCCGCATAAAGCATGCGGATATGGTGAAGTTGTTCTTCGGAGTATAAACCTTCAACCAATTCCATAATCGGTAAAAATTCGTCTTTTCCTGTATATTCGGGGTCATAAGGGCAAGGCATATCTTTATTATATACTGATGGCGGATCCCAAGGTTCGTGTGGATCAAAAGAATCTATCCAGAGGTAGAATTGCTTATTTCTGTCTACTTGTTCCAAGTAACTGATAGCCGCTGTTATTGTTTTTGCAACGTAACGGTTTTCTTCTTTATCTCCGCCGTATTGACGTTGTCTGAGGTATGCGGCAAGTTCGTCTAAATTTGCTTGAGCCGATCCTTCGCCTAAGCGAGCAGAATAAGCATCATAAGTGCTTTGCTCAATATAGTCTTCCGGCTTTAGATGAATAAGTTCATCAGTTTCATAGAAGAAGTGGTCGCCCTCATGCCCATGTGTGAACCACACTTTATCAAATGAGCGTGTATAGCCAAATTTTGGTAAACGATAGGGAGAACAGTCAAACACAAGAGCTGTGTCAATTGGGCGTCCCCAGCAAAGATCGGCAATGGTTGTGTCTTCCATCGTTAGAGGTGACCACGCATTGTAAGGCAGTGTGTATCTTCCGGTATGCATGGCACGTCTGCACGGAATTGTTGGGCATCCCTCAGTGTAACAATTTTCAAATAATACACCTTCACGGGCTAGTCTGTCCATGTTTGGGGTTTTAATCCATGTGTTTCCATAAGCTCCAACGTAGTTGAACTGTAAAGAGTCAAACATTACCACGATTGCACTTTTTTGCATAACAATCTCCTTGTGATTTTTTTACTTTGTATTATTTATAATGCAAAAGCTGTACCATTAAAAAACTTCATAATTATAACAACTTACAAACTGATAAAAATGAATAGGTGGAAATATGAATGGAAATGTTGTTTGTGTACTTTCATAATTACTTGAATATATTGAATTTAAAAAATATATTGTGAAAAATTTATAAACCGTTTATATTGAATATAAATGGAGGAAGTATGAACGATATTTTCCGTGACTTTTTTAATGTGTATATCGATGGAAATAATAAAGAAGAAATTTTGTTTACCATATTTGAGTTTCTTTCAAAGCACATTCCTTTTGAAGTTGTTTCGTGCGCTTCTGTTAATAGGCATTTGAAAAGACTCACAGTTTTTCTTGAATATTCTTTGAATGAAAGAACATTTAAATATTCATACCCTCTTGATAATGTGAGTACGGATGAAGCTATGGAAAAAGTTGTGAAAAAGGGTTTTCATAAAACACAAATTCTTGGAAATGAAATTCCTTTAACGCACTTCACCCAATTTCCTTACCCCATCAAGAGCATACTCTATTTTATTTTTAATGTTGAAAGTGAAGAAGATTCCATAATGTATTTTGCATGTCACGCAAAAGAAAAAAATATATTCAACAAAAAACATATTGAAATTATTGAATCTTTACGCCCATATCTTGAGATTATTTTAAGCGATTTATATATTAATAACAATAACGAATTTTTTACATTCAGTGCTTCACTTGGTACAAATCATCGCTCTTACGAAGATTACTTAACATCTTGTCCAAATATGCACAAAACAATGCGCTTGATAAAAGTTATAGCACCTTACGATAATTCAGTTCTTATTGAGGGTCCGACAGGTTCAGGTAAAGAAATTGTTGCTTCAACTCTACATGCATTATCTCCAAGAAATACAAAACCTTTTGTCATTGTAAACTGTGCGGCAATTCCGGAAAGTCTTTTAGAGAGTGAGTTTTTTGGTTCTGAAAAAGGTGCTTTTACCAGCGCTACGCAAACTCGCAAGGGCTTTTTTGAGCAAGCAAATAGCGGTGTTTTATTCCTTGACGAAGTGGGGGAACTTAGCCCTCCCGCACAAGCGGCACTTTTGCGTGCACTTGAGTCAAAAAAGATTCAAAGAATTGGGGGGAGTAGATTAATTCCTGTAGATATTCGCATTATTGCCGCAACGCACAGAAATCTAAGAAATATGATTGCCGAGGGAAAATTCAGGGAAGATTTATACTATCGTTTACGTGGGTTTACTATTGAGATACCACCACTTACAGAAAGAAGAAAGGATCTGCTTGTACTTATAGATTATTTTTATTCGCAGTGTATCAGTAAGCTGAATATATCAACCCCTCCAAAACTTACTGCGCTCGAAATGAAAAAGCTACAAAACTACCATTGGCCCGGAAATGTAAGAGAATTACGTGCAATTATTGAAGAAGGAGTTTTTAAAGCTATTGCTGAAGAACAAACAAAAATCAGTGTAGATACTTTTTTTAATCAAACAAGTCCACCGCAAAAAAGAAAACCCTTAAGTTATGATGAAATTATTAACGCTCTTGAAACATGTAAAGGAAAAATCCAAGGTGCAAACAGTGCATCAGAATTTCTCAAAGTAAATTATTCAACGCTACGATCACGCATGAAATTTTTAGGAATATCAGTTTCTCAAAAAAGTTGAACACGCTATGGACTCCTGTCTGCAAGAAGCCCATAGCAGCATTAACTAAGTTTATCTTAAGCAACACCATTCTGAAACTGTCAACATCATTTAAGATAAAGTGTAAATTGGAATGACGTGTAACCGTACAGGGCAATCAAAAAACAGATGATTGTACGATTAAGTCCTGATTACTACATGTAATTATAAAATCAAAAACCCTCGACTTTGCCGAGGGCTTTTGATTTTTTACTCCAATTATATTGATACATTCATTTCGTAAAAAATTCCATTTTGTTTAAAATTCCACGAAATCTTTGAATTTAGAAACACAGCCTAATCTTACTCTAAAACACTTAGTTCAGTCATAAACTCACGCAAAGTGTCGTACATTTTACGGGCGATTTCAGGGTATTGTTCTGCGACGTTATTCAACTGGAACGGATCGTTTTTACGGTCGTACAATTCGTCTTTTTCGGGGACGTCGGTGCTACTTGTCGGCGTGCAAGTCCATTGGTCGGCGCCGTCAAGGCTTGCGCTTTCTTTGTGACGAGTGGCGGTATCATTCACTTCTTGACTTGTTTTAGCCAATTCTCCCATCATACCACCGGTTACGGATAAGTGCGAATTGTCAATATTTCCGCCATAGAAAGCTGCCATATCCATTAGGTTATCGTTATTTTTACGCCAGTGAACGTAAGACCAATCGTCCGTGAATATTGCCCAAGAGTGTGGATAGTAACCGGCGATTGCAAAATCACGCACTTTTTCTACTTCACCGCGACACATAGGCAGTAAACTATGCCCTTGCATATCGGGGTGCACTCCTATTCCTAACCAGTCGCACACAGTGGGAGCAACGTCGCATGATTGCACAAAGCCTTTCAATCTTTGTCCGGGTTTGATGCCGGGTGCGCGTAGTAACATAGGCGTATGTACAAGTTCTTCGTACGGCCATGGGCGACACTTACGCATGATACCATGCCCGTGTTCAGCATTCCCCATTGGTTCACCATGGTCAGAAACCATCATAAACAATGTGCTTTCCTCTAAGCCTAAACGGCGTACAGCGTCAAGAAGTTCGCCTAAATATTTGTCGCACAGGGTCACTAGTTCTGCGTACAGCATACGTACGTGGTGCAATTGTGCTTCTGTATAAATACCTTCAACAGTAGTGCCGAGCGGTAAAAATTCGTCTTTACCGGTATAATCAGGATTATACGGACATTTTTTATCTGGATCGTACACTGAAGGTGGATCCCATGGTTCGTGTGGATCAAAAGAGTCAATCCATAAGTAGAACTGTTTGTTTCTGTCGACTTGTTCTAAGTACTCAATAGCCTTACCAATTGTTTTTGCAACATATCTTGTTTCGTCTTTTTCACCGCCGTATTGTCTTTGACGTAAGTAGTTCGATATTTCAACGAGTGCGGTTTTAGCAATTATTTCGCCAAAAGGTTGTTCACCTGCTTTTTTAAGACTTGTTTCATCGATATAGTCTTCGGGTTTTAGGTGAATGAGCGGATCGTGCTCGTAGAAATAGTCGTCCGCTTCGTGACCGTGCGTGAAGTATACTTTATCAAAAGCGCGTGTGTAGCCGAATTTTGGTAAGCGGTACATCGGGCAGTCAAAAATAAGTGCCGTGTCAATAGGTCTGCCCCAACAAAGGTCAGCAATGGATGTGTCTTTCATTGACATAGGCACCCAACCTGCGTAAGGCAAAGTATACCTGCCTGTGTGCATGGCACGACGACATGGAACCGTTGGCAAACCTTCTGTATAGCTGTTTTCAAACAGCACACCCTCACGGGCCAAACGGTCCATATTCGGTGTTTTGATCCAATCGTTGCCGTAGCAACCTACGTAGTTAAACTGTAAGCTGTCAAACATAAGAACAATAGCGTTTTTCATCATTTTTTTCATCCTTCTGGTTTTAGGTTTTTGTCGTATGAATTATTCATAGACATTTCATTTCAATTTTGAATATTTTCCCTTACACTACTTTTTCTTATTTTCAGATACTGTAAGAGCTTTTTTTCAAAGTGCGGCTTTTTGTCACAACTAAAAAGTTTTTTGAAAGAAAGGGGTGAGGAAAAACCTTGTTGTGGGCATAATGCTCTTTTCAAAAAACAGGGTTTTTCCACATCCGAGTCTCCAAATAAAAACTTACTCGTCGCTTTGCCAAGCTACTTTATTTTTAGGCAAGCGGAAAAGGAACAAAAGTGTGGCAGCGACTAATATCGGCAATGCCATAAGCCCTACGGCTGCCCATGCTGAATTGCCGTACACCACTTCAAAATGTATAAAGTTTGTTGTGATAATGGCAATCGGAAGGTTGAGCCCGCTTGCGATAGCCATTCTGAGAGGAACTGAGGAATGCCCTTGTGGATCCAACAAGCGAAGCAAGATAAATGCCGTGCTTGTTGTTCCGGTTAAGTTACCGAACAGATACGCAAATGTTTCTGCACCGTCTTCTTTCAGCCTGCGCGTAAACATCCAAAGCACCACACCCACAACAAGGGTAACCGCTACACACGACACAAAGAATGGTATCATATATTGCGCAAAATTACCAATTGTGATACTCATAAATGTTGAACAGATCAAAAAGTCAACAATGGAATTTGTAATTCTTGTGTTTATGCCGGAACAAAGAAGATGTCCTTTGTTTATTTTTACAATAATTGTGCGTACCACAATCCCCACCATAGCAGTGAATATAAAAAATAAGGACCATATAACAATTTGTATTACAGGAGGAGAAACAAGGTAAATAAGCACGGCGATAACATATGCCAAAAAGTAGGTTGCTAGCCCAATGCCAATGTGCCATGCCAGTACGTCGATGCTTGTGGAAGATGTTGTTTGCACGCCTGCTTCTTCCATGGGTGAACACTCATTATAAAAACCGCAAGCTTCCTCTTCCGTCGGACATGAAATAAGATCAATTTTCTTCTTGCGCGCGATAATATTCAAAAGTGGTATTCCCACAAGAATAGCAACGGCAAAACCCATGGCACCGCTTGCCAGCGCGTAATCGGGCAGGCCTGTGAATGTGGATGCGCCCTGCCATATATTTGCAATAACAAGTGATTGCGCCGGACCTGTCACGAAAGCTTGTGATGTTAAAAAGCCCAATGTGCCGGGGCCGTCATTAAGACCCACTAAGGCTAGTGTTGCAGTTGCCACGCCAACCACAACGGCTCCCAAAGTACTAAGCATCATCAATAAACCCGTTGCCCAAAACGCCTTTCGCGACGATGAACTTGCCGCATTTTCTTCTTTCACCGGTACTCTTAGCCCAACGAAAACCCATGTCAAATTGAATATATGGAACACAATAAGTTGCATAGTGTTTCTGTTATAGCCAAAGCCTGTTGCGTCCAGTAAGCCCAAATTTTGACACACTAAACCCACAGTTCCGCCAATAATACATGCAGGAATTAAGTATTTACGGAAAACAGGAAACACTGCTCGTAAAATCATTCCCACAACCAAGAACACGCCTATCCACGCAAAAGTGACAAGACCGTCAAAAGGCACAGGCGCAACAGGTGGCATAGTTAAACTATTCATACACACTCCTATGTTTTTATATTACAAATAGTTACTGTTAGGATAATTTCTAAGTAGGCACTACTGACTGAAAGAAACCACAAACAGCATAGCAATGGTTATAAAACTGTAAGCAACTCAAAACACACAATTATCAGAGGTGTACACCTTTTTCTACGCAGGCTAATGTGTGAAAAAAAGGTGTACTTTGACATAATATTGGAGTGCTATGAGCTAAGTACCATCAATTCAGCCATAAATTCGCGTCCCATATCGTACATCTGTTTTGCTTCAGCGGGGTACTTGTCTATGACATTGTTTAATTGGAAAGGATCGTTTTTACGGTCGTACAATTCATCTTTGTCGGGCACGTCTACTTTTGCGCCCGGTGTGCACGTCCATTGCTCTTCACCGTCAAGCGAGGCGGCGGCTTTATGACGTTTTTCGGGGTCGATAGATGCTTTTGCGGCATCTTCGCCAACTGTGGCTACAGCCATACTCGTTATATCCACACCACCCTCTATTTCAAATAAGTGTGCACTGGATTCGACAGTTGTTTCGCCGTAAAAGTCCGTTATCATGCTGCCGTCTTCCACATTGTTTACCCAGTGTACATACGACCAATCGTCGTTATAAATTGCCCATGAATATTTATGGTAGCCTGCAATGGCAAAATCGCGCACTTTTTCTACTTCACCACGACACATAGGCAGTAAGCTGTGCCCTTGCATATCGGGATGCACGCCGATACCCAACCAATCGCACACGGTAGGTGCTACGTCGCATGATTGCACATAGCCTTTTAATCTTTGACCGGAAGCAATGCCGGGAGCACGTAATAATAGAGGTGTGTGCACTAATTCTTCGTACGGCCATGGGCGGATTTTACGCATCAAACCATGCCCGTGTTCGCCGTTACCCAAGGGTTCACCATGATCGGAAACCATCATGATGAGTGTGTTTTCTTCCAATCCTAAGCGACGCATCGCATCAAGAAGTACACCTAAATACTTGTCGCACAGTGTCACAAGTTCTGCGTACAACATGCGGATATGGTGCAATTGAGGTTCTGTGTATAAACCTTCAACTTCTTCCATAATAGGTAAAAATTCGTCTTTACCTTTGTAGTCGGGATCGTAAGGGCAGGGCATGCCATCCGTGTATACTGATGGTGGATCCCAAGGTTCGTGTGGGTCAAAACTGTCAATCCACAAATAGAATTGTTTGTTTCTGTCCACTTGTTCTATGTATTCCACAGCCTTTGTGATTGTTTTTGCAACGTAACGGTTTTCTTCTTTTTCTCCGCCGTATTGACGTTGCTTTAAATAACTTTTAATTTCGTCTAAATTAGCCTCTACAGCACCTTTACCCATTTTCTTTGCATAGGCATCGTATGTGCTTTGTTCAATATAATCTTCGGGCTTAAGGTGGATAAGCTCGTCTGTTTCAAAGAAATAGTGGTCGGCTTCGTGTCCGTGTGTGAACCATACTTTATCAAAAGCACGTGTGTAGCCAAATTTTGGTAAACGGTACATAGGGCAGTCAAAAATAATTGCCGTATCGATAGGTCTGCCCCAGCAAAGGTCAGCAATAGACGTATCCTGCATTGTCATAGGTACCCAACCTGCGTAAGGCAAAGTAAACCTGCCTGTGTGCATTGCACGACGACAAGGTACCGTTGGCACGCCTTCCGTATAGCTGTTTTCAAACAGTACACCCTCACGAGCCAGACGGTCCATATTCGGAGTCTTAATCCAGTCGTTGCCATAAGCGCCAACATAATTAAACTGTAAGCTATCAAACATAATAACAATTGCGTTTTTTACCATAAAAAGTCCTCCTAAAGATTGTTCTCACATTATTGCAAGTCTTGTACCAAAAAAAACATGTTATATTTCATATAATTATAAAATTAAGTTTTATTAATTCAATAAAATTTCGCAATTTTTTTCTTGATTATTTTCTATTTAGTTGATATAAAGAGGTTAAAAGCATGTTGTGAAAAAAATATATGTAATCACGAAATTTTTCTCGTATACATGAGAGCTTGATTTAAATAGGATTTTTTTCGTTTTTTACCAGATCACATAATCTTACAATATTATACGACATAAAATGATAGTTAAAGTATGGAACACTGTAGCAACTAAAAGTTTTGTAAGAAAAAGGAAATACCGTGCAAGATATACAAAAAGCATTTATTGAAAAAGTTATAGAAAACATGCAGACAGAAGAAGCCTTGCGCACATTGTTTACATTTTTGCACGAACAAATACCTTTAGAGTACATTGTGTGTACTTCAGTCGATAAAGAAAAAAGAATTATCACTTTTTTTGCGGAATATTCATTAAGTGAAAATTTTAACGAATACTCTATTCACCTTGATAAAAAGCTGTTGACGGACGCAGAGCTTGCAAAAATTGGTGCGCAGAATGAAGTCACTATATTGAGTAAAGCGGAAATTGATGAGCTATCTGGTTTTTTTCGACTAATGCCGCGTACATTCTCTTCGTACATTGCTTTTGCATACAAGGATAAAACAATGCCGAATAGTATTCTGCTTGTGTCGTGCCAAGCACGCAAGAAGAACGCATTTATTGCGGAGCACGCGCGCATTGTGTCGTTCGCGCGCCCATACCTCGAACCTTTACTCACGGCATTGTATAAAAAAAATCCTGAACATAAATTTATTCTCACGCCGAATAAGGAAGTGCCGGTGACGACTATTGAACTTTTGAAAGCGTGTCCCGATATGAAACATGTTGTGGAAGAAATTGAATCTGTCGCCCCACTCAACACAACCGTACTTATTCACGGTGCTACCGGCACAGGCAAAGAGCTTGTCGCGCGAAGTATCCATAATACTTCTTTACGCAGTAAAAAAACTTTTGTTATTATCAACTGCGCAGCAATTCCGGAAACTTTATTGGAAAGTGAGCTTTTTGGATATGAGAAAGGCGCGTTTACCGGCGCGCTTCAAAGTAAAAAAGGCTACTTTGAACAAGCAAACAAAGGCACCATATTTCTTGATGAAATAGGGGAACTTTCACTGCATGCACAATCGTGTTTATTGCGCGTTTTAGAAACAAAGCAAATCCAAAAAATCGGCAGTCAGCACAGCATTGATGTAGATGTACGTATACTTGCAGCGACGAATAAGCATCTTCAACAAAAAGTGATTGAAGGCTCATTCCGTGAAGATCTGTATTATCGATTAAATATTTTCAACATAAACGTTCCCCCCCTTGCGGTGAGAAGAAAAGACATTGCCGTGCTTATAGAATACTTTTACACACTGTTTGTGAAAGACTTGCAAATAAAAAACCCGCCTGGACTCACGCTGAAAACCATACGTCAACTCACAGATTATACATGGCCCGGCAATGTGCGCCAATTGCGCGCTACTATAGAGAAAGCCCTGATTTGGGCTGTCCATCAAAATTATACTGAGATGGATTTCTCTTTCTTGCCATCAGCAAACTCATACAGAGTACATGAGAGAAAATTGCTCACAGAAGAAGAAATTCTGCACGCAATCAAGCAAACAAACAATGTTATTCACGGGAAAAACGGCGCTGCATCTCTGCTCGGCATCCACCCGTCCACACTGCGCTCTCGCATGCACGTTTTAGGCATTACATTCAAAAATAAAAAATAATTCAACTCGTCAGTCAAGGCACGTCAATTTCATTTGACTTATTGCAAAAGGAAACATTTGCATTACACCAATACAAAAGAATATTCTTTTCCATAGATTGCCTTTATATTATAAGAATCTGAATTGTCGCAATCAATCTTTTGCCTTAAGCGTGAAATATGCGTTTTTAATAGGCTTCTATTGATTTCTTCAGACGGCTGCCTAATTTCGCTGTGAATTTTTTCAATGCTGACAACTTCATTTTTATATTCAATAAGAAGACACAGAATCTTGAATTCAGTAGGCGTAAGTAAAAGTTCTTCTCCTTGCAAAAAGGCTGTTGCATTGTTTTTATTCAATAGTAAGCTTCCGATATTGTTAACATTTTCATCTTTATGGACTTGCTTTTCTTTACGTTCCAAAAGCCTTTTTATTACGGCTAAAAGTTCGTCAAAATCGTAAGGTTTTGTGAGATAATAATCAGCTCCATATGTAACCCCACCATAAATTAGCACGTGACAAAAGTAGAGATTTCATATAAACAATCCTTACGGAGTAATTATGAAAAAATCTCGTTTTAGTGAAC